>DATNPC010000074.1:0-12153 GCA_036703375.1 Allocoleopsis sp. | reverse complement strand
TGCCCACGATGCAGGATGCGATCGCCATTTGTCAAGAATTTGGCGTCCCCTGTGAAGTCGCGATTGTTTCTGCTCACCGCACACCCGAACGCATGGTGAACTATGCTCAAGAGGCTCACCAACGCGGACTTAAAGTGATTATTGCTGGTGCGGGTGGCGCGGCCCATCTGCCCGGAATGGTGGCATCGCTCACCCCTTTGCCCGTGATTGGCGTCCCGGTAGCCAGCCGTCACTTACAAGGGGTCGATTCCCTCTACTCAATCATACAAATGCCAGCCGGGATTCCTGTTGCGACAGTCGCGATCGGTAATGCGAAAAACGCGGGTCTTTTAGCCGTGCAAATTTTAGCATCTCACCAACCCGAATTACTCGAACGAGTTCAACAGTATCGCCAGAACTTAGAGCAATCCGTGATGGAGAAGCAAGCTCGACTCGACGAACTAGGCTATCAACAATACCTGGCGACCAAGCCCTAAACTGATTCTACGCTCTGACTTGAAAATAAGGCAGAGGGCAGAGGGCAGAAGGTAGAAGGCTGTTATGAATAAGAATTTTTATGCGTTCTGGTGTACGCCGTTCATGACGGCTACTTAATCGTTGGGACTGAGTAACTTGGGGCTTTAGCGATTGTATTGACATAGAAGTCAGAGCCCACTGTGAGCTGTAAATCTTTCGATGGGTTAATAGTCATCTGACCGCTCTGTTGTTGCTGATTAGAGCCGCGCTCCGTTAAAACACCATTCAAAATATCCCTGGCGCTCCCAATTTGGCTCAAAATGTCGCCAGCGTTCCCGGCTTGACTCAAAATATCCCCAACACTTCCTCCGACTTGCCCTGTGACGCGCCCTAGCAACACTTGGGCTGCTGTATTGAGTGCAGCATCTCCAATGGTTCGTTGGAGTCCTCCCAAAACTCCTCCATTGGTTCCATTGGATTGCTGACCTCCAATCAGTAATGAAGTTGCATTCAGGTTGCTATAGGACTGGTTGCCAACGATTAATCGTTCAGCGACGAATTGGGAACCCAGGAGTGAAGAACCGTTGTAACGAGGTACAATTTCACCCTCGATTTCACTATTTTTGGGAATTAAAATTTCCCCTTTTGAGTTTTTGATATCCTTGGCAACTGTTAAGGTTAAGCTCTGGGTTTGACCGGGAAACACGACTACCTTGTCTGAAACTTTGTAGTCAACACTAATGATTGTCCCCTTGGGAACTCTGTAAGACGAATTATTGGGAGTTTGATTAGTGCTTCCCGTTGGATTGCTAGAGCTACTCGTATTACTCGTATTAGATATATTAGATGAAGTACTTCCCGTCGAGACTGGAACCACATAGTTAGAAGCCTGTATCATGCTCGAACTAGGGACTGAAACGGTTTGATTTTGTATCCTTGTAGAACTAGCTGCGGTTGCAGAGACAGACATTCCTAACGGTGAAGCTACCCCAACAGCTAATCCTAGTACCAGCAAGGTAGCGCTGCTTGGGTGTCCGAAAGACCAACTAAACATGAAAACGACTCTCCCTCAGATAAAACTTTTCGCCTAGCCGAAAGTATCAGTTGGCGGAGGCTATAGATTCCCTTTTCCTGACGAGACCAAACAGTTAAAGTTCCAAGTTGGAGAGCATCCCCATTGAGGAGACGCGATCGGGACTCTAGTGGTTCAAGTATTGCAGACGCAAGGAATTGATATGAGATAGAGCGCTTAGGGAGTAAGTGTTTGAGACCTAAATTGCCTCTGGTGACGTCTTGTACCTTTCTCAATAATCGTAGGGTGGGCATGGCCGACCAACGATAGAATCAAGTTTTTAAGTTCTATTCGGCAATGCCCACCCTACAGGCGAAAGATTATTGAACGTGGTGCAATATATGAGTCCGGTGAAAGCTTCGTTTGCTCTTTGAATCGATTCTCCATTTCCCTACGCGGACAGTACGCTTGCGTAGAAAGTTAACCGGAAGAAACGTCTTAGGTTGCAATCGATGTAACAACAAATCGAACGTTTATACCTGTGTGACTATACTCAGCTTTAGTAATTAAACGTCAATATCGGCTCCCAGATTTCTCAGTCTGGTAATTGAGTGAACGGTATAAGCAACAAGGTAAAACTAGACTCTCAACGGCTTTCAACACTTCTACATGCAGTCATGATTTTGAAATATTGTTTAATTTTTTTAAATCAAGTCTTTTAGAGATAAAAATAAAGAAATAATACTATCAAGTGTTTGCTGTAAAACCTGATGGATGAGAGGTGCTATGCTAAAAAATCTTCAGTCAGGATTCGATAATTTCAAATTAGGCAAAAAGTTAACGATTCTCTTGCTCTTAGTCTTTATTGGGGGGATTGTCATTAGCGGTGCAGGTTTAGCTACTATCCTGAATCGCAATGCTCAAAATGAAATTACCTCCAAGGCGCTGGTTCTGATGGGAATTATGAACTCGGTTCGGGACTATACAAATACTCAAGTGAAGCCAGAGTTAGTTGATAAGTTGGAAACCAAGTTTATCCCACAGACTATTCCGGCTTTTTCGGCAAGGGAAGTCTTTGAAAAGTTTCGCAGTGATAAAAGCTACAAAGAGTTTTCCTATAAGGAGGCGACGCTTAATCCTACGAGTTTACGAGATAAAGCAGATGACTTTGAGCAGAAGATTGTGGAGCGCTTCCGTAGCGATAAAAATCTGAAGGAATTACAAGGATTCCGTTCCACTTCAGGAGGGGAGGTTTTCTACATTGCCCGTCCCCTAGCCATTACTAAATCCAGCTGTTTAGTATGTCACAGTACACCCGACGCAGCGCCCAAGAGCATGATTAAGCTCTATGGCACTAAGCATGGTTTTGGTTGGAAACTTAATGAGGTTGTCAGCGCACAAATCATCTCGGTTCCTGCGAGTACAGTAATTCACAATGCTCGTCAGTCATTCCTCTGGATCATGGGCGTTGTATTGGTAATTTTTGCTGCTGCCATATACACCGTTAATCGCTGGTTGAATCGATATGTGGTTCGACCAATCAATCGGATGGCTCAAGTGGCAGAAGCTGTGAGTATAGGTGATACAGAGGCGGAATTTGAACGGGTGTCCAATGATGAAGTAGGAAGTTTAGCAGATGCCTTTGAACGGATGAAGATGAGTTTGGTTATGGCAATGAAAAGGCTTGACGGTTATCGGATTGGCCGTCGCAGCAATCTTGATAATCCCCAACAGTAGATGTTTCCGAAACTCAACAGTTTAGGACTTATGCCGAGCCTCATTTGTAATGGCATGGCAAGTCTAAAGTTCTGTATTAGATAATGACCTCTCAGTCCAATTGCAGTCGTTTGTTCCTATCAAACTGGAATGTACTATCACGACTTGGAAGGTTATTTGGGAAAGCCTATGTAGCGGTTTTCGGTTGCATAGAACATATCGTAGGGGCGATTCATGAATCGCCCCTACAATATAGCTAAATGATTCATGAGAATTTTCGAGAGTGCGATCATCTTGCTCACGCCTATTGAACGCGAGCGAGACGCGCGCACTACATCTCAGATACGACGTTTGAACGCAATGTTCGGGGTCTACAGATCGCCTGATATGATGTCCGGCAATAAAACCATAATAGGTGGAAGTTTGTAGTGAGGACTTTAGTCCTCTTAAGAGGGGCGCTTAAGCGCCTACTACAAACAGGATTTTGTTACGGCTAATTAACCGGACATCATATGACTACTCCAACTGACGGGCGACTAACCTGGCAAATAATCCCTCTTGATTGACCAGCTCATCAAATGTACCAGCTTGCACGACTCGGCCTGCTTCGATGACATAAATGCGATCGGCATTGCGGATCGTGCTGAGTCGGTGGGCAATGACAACTCGCGTTGCTTTCATCCTGTCTAAACTTTCCGTAACGATCGCTTGCGTTCTGTTGTCGAGCGCACTGGTGGCCTCATCCATCAGGATAATCTTTGGTTTCAATACGAGCGATCGCGCAATCAAAAGTCGCTGCCGCTGTCCGCCGGAAAGATTAGAACCCCCTTCACTAATCACGGTGTGCATGCCCATCGGCATTTGCTCGATGTCCTCCGCAAAACCGGCATTCCGGGCAGCTTCCCACGCTTCGTCCATGGTCACCAAAGCTCCACCCGTAATCAAATCGAAGATCGAGCCGGTATTGAGTTTGCCATTTTGCAGGACAACACCCAACTGTCGGCGCACGGCACGGATATCTAACCCGGCTAGGTCTTGACCGTCGTAGTATACGGTGCCGGAGGCTGGCGTTTCAAACCCTAACAGTAACCGAAATACCGTCGATTTACCACTTCCCGACGGTCCTACCACGGCAATAAACTCTCCGGGTTCAGCGTGGAGAGTGACATCATCGAGAATCAGGGGACCATCATCGCGGTAGCGGAACGTGACATGCTCGATTTGAAACCGACCGGTCAGTCTGCCAGGGTCGGCCTTGTTGGGGTCAACTTCGGGTTCCGCTTTTACAATGGACTCAGCCCGCTCCCAGAGCGGAATCACCTCTAAAATGCCAATCAGGGTATTGCTCAGTTCTGTTGCGCCTTGAATAAAAATACCGAACGCCGCGTTGAACGCCAGAAACGTACCCGCAGTCAAACCCTTACCACCTTGGGTTTGGGCTTGCTGAATAAAGGCGATCGCAAACCAGAATAACAGCATCGAACTAATTGTGGGCAGCGCCTCATTAAATACCGTCACAATGTCATCCAGTCGCTGCGAACTTGCTCTCAGCTTTTTCTGCTGGCTATACTTTTTTCCCCAGTAGGCAAAGGCGCGTTCCTCTGCCGCCGCTACTCGCAGTTTGGCAACCCCGTTGATTAACTGCACGGTCAGCCCCAAAATGATGCCATCTAACTCCTGCATCGGGCGAATTTTCCGAAGATTCAGGATGCTGGAAACTGAGGTAATGGCGATGACGACCGCAGCTACCACACAGGCAATCAAGGCTAACTGCCCGCTGTAGACAAACATCAGCCCTAGGTTGAGCAGGGCGAATACGCTACTGAAGAGGGTTCGTTGAGTTGCACCACTGAGTCGGCGGCGGATTTGACCCACAGATAAGACTCGTGATTGAATGTCACCGGATGAGTACTCGCGAAAGAAAGAGGGTCTCAGATTCAACAGTGCATCCCAGACAGCGGGTTGTAGCGCGGAATCTGCCGCATTTTCAACCCTTAAGGTCATGATTCCCCGCGACACCTCAAACACTGCCTGTCCAAAGGCCACAGCAAACAACGCTAGCCCAATTTGCGTCAGCAATCCGCGATCGCTATCGGGAATGGCATTATCGATCAGGATAGCCGTTGCTTGGGGGGTGACCATTCCCAGTAGGGTTGCCGCCACCCCAACCAAGATGACGAGCAGCACATCCTTCTGATGACCTCTTACCCCAAACTCAAACAAATCGGTGGCTCGCTTGACTTTATCGCCCAACGGTCGATAGAACATGTAAGCTTCTGGGGAAAGGCTGGAGGCAACGCGCTCGTTCACCAAAAAGCGAGTGCGATCCACCGGGTCAAATAGCTCGTAACGTCCGGAAGCCACGGGCAACAACGCCACTGGGCTCTGCTCTTCCAACGTGTACGCGAGCAACGGCCCATTATCCTTTTCCCACCACCGACCCACGAGCAGCACTTTTCGCATCCGTATCCGTGAGGAGCGAGCGATCGCTTCTAGGGGGTCTTTGACTCGGTTGAGGTCTTCCGAGCGGGCTGGAGGACGAATTGTTACGCCCATCGCCCTTCCTACCGCCCCCACCGCGACGAGCAGGGCCGAGCCTTCTAGAGCACCGGCTTTTTGGGGATGCAGCACGGACGCGAGTTCTCCCAACGCCGCCTCGGTCACTTGGCGATTGAGGCGTTCCCGTTCCTGAAATCTAAAAAACGCTTCCTCTGTCTGCTGCTGTTCTAATAGGTTGAGGCAGTGGAGGAAACTACTATGCAATTGCGCTAGACCCGCCACCAAGGGTTCCAACTCTTCGATCTCCCAGGTGTCTGCTAACGCCACTTCAACAGTATCGTCTGCCTCCAGCCACATGCGCGTTCCCAACGGGACAATGGCACAGGACGAGTCTAGGGGAAATTCCTCAAACCCCATCCACCGAACCCTGCCTTCTTGGACATACGCCCAGGATACCGTTCCCGGCAACGCCTGCAAGGTTTGACCTTTCGTGAGCGAGAGGTATCGATGCCCCGCTGCCTGCACGCTTGAATCCGGAGTCGAGACGTGTTCCAGCGCCGAACCCAAGCGATGAATCCAGCCTTCTAAAAAATTAACAGCCTTGGTATCTCGGTCGGTCACCAACGTTCCCAACGCTTGTAGCGAAACCTTTAATAGCTGTGTTTCCTCGATCGCAACCGCCATTATGCCGTGCGACGTTCCCGACGAAGAACTCAGAGCGGTGCCAAACAGCGCGTCTCCGGGTTCGGTACTAAATAAATACTGGCGGGCTCCCTCGGGGACGCCATTTTCTACAGTCACCGCAAACACCGCCATAGAACCCGACTGAAGTATCCAAACAGATTCTGGATCGTCCAGCAAAACGGGTTCGTTGCCCTTAATCCGGTACAGTTGACCTTCTAACGTTTTATCATCCCGTCTTTGATCGAGCATCTCTATGCCTCCTGCAGCGCCCCGCCCTCAGTGTGAATCAATCGGGAGTACGCCCCTCCCTGTTGGCTTAATTCCTCGTGAGTTCCTCGTTGTACCACTTTCCCGCGTTCGAGAACGATAATTTCATCACAATCCCGAATGGTACTCAGTCGGTGTGCCACGACGACGCAAGAACAGCCGCGCTTGCGGAGGTTCCGGTCAATAATCAGTTCGGTCTCGGCGTCTAGGGCGCTAGTCGCTTCATCCAGCACTAAAATCGAAGGATTTCTCACCAAGGCTCTGGCAATTTCCAACCGTTGCCGTTGCCCGCCACTGATATTGGCACCCGCTTCGATCAACTGGGCATCATAGCCTCCGGGCATCAAGAGGACGAGACTGTGAATGGCTGCATCTTTGCAAGCTTGCACGATATCGCTTTGGGGCACGGTGTCATCCCATAACGTCAAGTTTTCTCGAACCGTGCCAGCAAACAAAAAGATATCCTGCTCGACCATCGCGACGGAATTCGCCAGCACCTGACGGGGAATTTGATTTCTGGGTTTGCCGTCAAACAGGATTTCTCCTTCCCAGGTTTCATACAGTCCGCAGACGAGTTTGGCAATGGTAGACTTGCCAGAGCCACTGCCACCCACTAGAGCGACTCGCTGACCGGGTTTGATGCTGAGACTGAAGTTTTCAATTAAGGGGCCTTCCAGTCGGCTGTAGCCAAAGGTAATATTTCTTAACTCGATATACCCCTGCAAGCGAAACGAATCAATCCCGATCGCGTGTCCGGTTTGTGTCCGGTTGGCTTCCGGGTCTGTGGCATTTTGCAGAACATCATCTAAGCGAGTTAAATCCCCCTCCAGTTCTTGGAGAGTACTGCCAAAGTTCACGAGATTGTTGACGGGAGACAGAAAGCTTTGCATTAAACTTTGGAAGGCTACCAACATCCCGATCGTCAGATACCCGTTCATCACCCGCAGCCCCCCCACGACCAGAACGGACGTGGTTGTTAAAGCAGTCAGGAGCGTCGGCAGCACGGCGAGAAGTTGGTTCTGGAGTCCGAGGGACTGCTGAGCGTTGAGGGCTTTGGCGTAATACCCGGCAAACTTGGCAAACAAGTCGGATTCCAACCCCGATGCCTTGACTGTTTCCATCGTTTGAATGCCGCCGATAGCTACCCCGGAGACTTTGCCATAGTCTTGAGCCAATTTCATATTGGCATCCACGCGCGATCGCGATAAGGACTGCAAGGCCATGAAATTCACGATCGCAAAGAAAATCCCGATTGCCGTCAAGACCCAGTCGTACTGGAACATGACAATCGCGTAGAACACAATCATCAAGGCATCGATAACGGTGGTGGCTAGCGGCCCCGACAAAATCGTCGCCACTTTATCGTTCATATCGACCCGGCTACTGATTTCGCCCGCAAACCGCTGGGCATAGAAGCCGACGGGCAAGCGCAGGGTATGCCAGAGGAACTTCCCGGACATGCCGACGGAAAGCTTTAACATCAGGCGACGCAAGTGGTATAATCTTAAACCCGTTAAGCTCGACCTGAGGATGGCTGCGATCGCCATTCCCATAATTAAAGGATGTAGCCAGTCTTGCCGACCTTGCACCAAGACTTCATCCACAAAAACTTGAGTAAATGCCGCTACAGCTAGCCTGGGAACCGTCAGCAGCAAGCCCGCTAGCAAGCAATAGAACAGCGCTCCCTCCACGCCGCGCAGCCGCCGACCTAACGCGGAGAGGATGCTAGGCTTCCTCCCTCCTCTCTTAAAGCTCGGTCCTGGCTCCATCACCAGGACGACACCTGTATAAGCTTGATCGAATTCCGGTAAAGTGACGCTGCGCGGCCCCGTCGCTGGGTCATTGAGATAGACTCGCTCCTCATCCATCCCCTCCACGACCAAAAAATGGTTGAAATTCCAAAATACGATGTAGGGGGGGTTTAGTTCTTTAAGGGCTTCTATCGGCTTTTTAAAGCCTTTGGCCTCCAGTCCATAGCTTCTAGCCGCCTTGAGTACGTTAGACGCCTTACTCCCATCGCGAGATACACCGCACTGCTGACGGAGTTCTGGCAGCGGCACAATCCGACCGTAGTAACCGAGTAGAATCCCTAATGCCGCCGCACCACACTCTACAGCTTCCATCTGGAGGAGCGTGGGAGTTCTGACTCGAATGACTCGGCTGCGCTTGAGCAATTTTGGGATAAAGACGACTGCCACGATAATTACCTCCTGTAAGCCGTGAGCGATTTCGAGCGCGAACCCATCACTGGATTACGTACCCGTAAAAGACTTCAGCAGCGGAATTACATAACTAATCGGTGCTCGCTCCCCGACTTTGACCCGGACTTGGGTCGTTGTTCCGGGAGAGATTTTCAGTTGTGGACCCTTGGACGAAGACCATTTATAGGCGCTGTAGGTCAAGGGGTCTTCCTGGAGTTGAGCGAACACTTCAATCTGACGACCCCCAGACATAATCGTTTTGACCATGTCGTCATTGCCGACAATCACCTTCGCTCCCTCAGGCGTCGCAGCGAAGGGGGCAACACTGGTGACGCTCCCCAAAATCCCGCCAAACCGTTCTCGCTTTACCGTATTCGGCGTGACTTGCACGGGCATACCAGGCTTAATCTTCTTGCCATCCTCCACCGTAAAATACGTGAGGCTGACCAGCTTATCGGATGGGTTCTCGACACTGAGCGTCCCCAGATTCACGCCGGGACTGATCACTTGTCCTGGCACAGCGGCAATTTCTAGAATCCGCCCGCTGTAGGGACTGACAATCTTACTGTTTCCCTGCAACTGGAGTTCCAGTTGGGCAATATTCCGCTTAACCTCTTGGATTTGATTTTGCCGATTGGTTGAATCTTCTAGATTTTTCCGGGCGATGCTCGTTTCTTGACTGTCCAAGTCGCGTAACTTCGCCCTAATATCAGTAATCGTATTCAGGTTTGCCAGGTATTCCCGTTTCGCATCCGTCTCCCTCACATCCAGTTGTTTCAGTTGCGATTGCGCTTCCGAGAGGGTTGCCACGTTATTGAAATATTCCTGTTGCGCCTGTAGCACGACTTCAGTCGATAGCGCTCCATCCTTGGCTAGCTGCTGACGTCTCTCCCATTGTTCCTTCATGGTAGGGACTATGGCTTGGAGTGCCTGTACCCGTCCCTGTAAGGTTCTGCGCTCTGAGGCGAGTGCCTCAAGGCTCTTGTCTTTCAGCACAGGGGTCAGGTTTTGCGCGTCTCGTAGCGATTGTTCCAGGGATTGGCGCTGTGAGGTGAGCGACGTTTTTTCTCGTTCGCTTTGCTGTCCTTGAAGGGTGTTAGCGGCTCGATCCTGTGCCAGAAGGTCGGCGAGTTTGGCTCGTTCGTTCTGAAGTTGATTCCGCAGTCCCCCTTGGTCGAGGGTGCCAATGATGTCTCCCTTTTTAAGGGTGTCGCCAGCTTTGACATTCAACGTCTTCAATTGTCCAGACAGAGGGGACTGGAACTGTAAAACCTTACCCGGACGAATCAGTACGCCCTGACCGGCAACGGTGATGGGGATGCGACCTAGCACGCTCCACATCACCGCTATTCCCACCAAAGTCCCTAAAGCCGTCAAAGGCAGCCAAGCTTTAGGACTGACAACTTGCATCAGTTGATCGAGCTGTTCCGGAGACGATAAACGCTCTAGTGATTCTTTACGAAATAGGCTGCTGCGTCCTTGTCCTTGCATATGTCATCACCCTAAACTCAGTTGTCACTAGATGTTCTTGAGGATTACCAATGATGTCGCGCACGACTTCAAGCGCCTTTGACTCTTAACCGTTGCAGCATCCAGTCAAATCTCGCTCCCGCCAAGGCAGCATGATCTAAAACCGTGAGATCGAGTTCGTCCTCGTATTCAACGTCTTCACCCAGCGTTTGACCCTCGAAATAAACGCGTCTGCCATATCCCACCCGACTGACGATATCCCGCAGGCGATCGGACAGGATGATGGCAATCATGCGATAAAAGTGAGAGGCGAAAATCACATCCTGCTGAAGTTTGATCGCCAATTGCTGTCGGGGAATCATCAATACAAGCGAGTCTTCAAACGCTTTAACGGTAGTAGTAGGCAGGTGTTCGTCTACGAAAGGCATTTCTCCCACAATGTCCCCCCGCAATAATCGAGCGATTTCTCGATCTGAAGTTTCACTCCCCTCCCCATCTAGGTTGGCAAAGACCAGCGCTAAGGGATTGCGTTCTTGCTCGCAAACCGAAACGGTCATGCCTCCATTCAGGAGAATATATAAACCATCAACCGGTCTTCCCTCGCTAATGAGTACCGCACCGGCGGGAATTTCTTCCCGATGGCCAGCTGCAATCAGCCAATCAATGTCGCTATCGCTCAGTTCTCCAAAAACGAAGAACACTTGCCGCATTGAGGAGCCTCGAGCAAACCGACTATGGCCGAATTGATTGACTAGCTCCCGCAGCCGTTCGGAAAGCAGAATTGCGATCGCGTGATAAAAATGAGCGGCGAATTCTACATCGTCTTGCAGTTTGGTTGCTAACTGCTGTTGAGAGATCGACAACACCAATGACGTTTCTAGCGCCCTCACTGTTGTCGAGGGAGAACGACTGTCCCATAAGCCGACTTCCCCCACTACTTCACCACTAGATAGTCTACCGATTTCCCGTTCTGAGGTTTCGCGTCCCTCTAAGGCTGAAAAGGCAAGGGCTAAAGGGTCGCTCTCCGCTTGGGGAACGGTAACGGTTAACGTTCCCTCCAGAACTACGTACAACTTATCGATTGGATGACCTTGCTCGATCAGTACGTCACCGGCATACACTTCCTCTTGGTGTCCCGTTTCGATAAGCCAATTAATGTCGCTATTACTTAATTCTTTAAGGAGAACTTCTGCCATAGCCTGCACTACCTTACATCTTGCTAACGGGACTAGGCTTTGAGTTTTTTCAACTCACCCTTACAACGATGCTCTACATCATAATACGGAATGATTTTGCCAATTCGTTTAAACGGGTTTAGTATTCTTAACAATTCGCCCAAATCAGCACTGACGATTAATGTTGCTGCCGCTCTGTGCGAATTAATACTGTTAGCGTCATGCTTAGTAAAAACTAGGCTTGAGTTTTGTATGGGTTTAGACATTTAAATCAGCTCTTTAAAATTAGCGAGTCAATGCTTCATCATAGTTTCGGACTGATTTCGAGACAGCAAAATCTATCATTCCCACTACCCTACAGTTCGGGCTTTCCAAAACGGAGGAACTAGAAATAATGTTTAGAATTTTGACCTAAGAACGAGGTGGAGTAACCTCGTTCTTAAAGAACTTAATACTCCACACTTGTTGCTTAGTTGGTTTACACGCAGTTCTAACTAGGAGTGGCGATCGATATCGCGAGAAAAGTCTACACTTGTTGTTCGGTGGAACTCGACATGTTTGTGAACGTCGCGGTCGTGATACTTTTTGTTGTAGTTATCGTGACCGTAGCAACCCGAGCCGCCTGCTACAGCTTCTAGGTCTTCATCGGACAACTCTAGCTCCGCATTAGCCG
>DATNPC010000073.1:0-5452 GCA_036703375.1 Allocoleopsis sp. | reverse complement strand
ATAACAAACTAGTTCGTTATGCTCTAGCCTGCTATACCCTATTTACTGCCAGACCAGTGCCAAACCCGTGTCACGTAGGTGCCACACTGGAAAATGCTTTGTTTCACTTCAATATAATATTTTTTGGCATGAGGGCAAATTTTGTCGTTAAAAAACCCTCAAATGCAATGGAAGGTAATGGTTTGCCAAAGGGCAAATGAATGGAGTACCTAGAAAAGCGCTGTGGCAATTTTTTGGGGGTGAAAGCCCAATAGCCCAGTTCTGCCAAGGGAAAGCATTTGGGCAAATCGAAAGCATCGCAAGAGGTGGAGGCGGCGCTTGCCCCTCTCCCTCCACTCGGCACATAATTACGGCTATGTGTGCAGAAATAACCTACCTCTTTTAAGAATTAAGGAAGAAGGTGAGAGGCTTCGTGTAAATGGTTCTGGTATGTGCTCTGATTACGAAGGTTTTACTGGGCATAGAATAGGTTCAAGACCATTGCCGCCCAACCTCAGTAATGGCACGAGCCGTTTGAGCTAACGCTTCGGAACCACCAAGAGCGATGATAACAGAGCTTAACTCGGAGATATCTCCGAGTAGGTCTTTGCGCTCGCAATAAGCCTTCTATGTTTGACTGCAACTCGGTATTACAATCCCCTGGAACCAATTGCGGGTAAATCCCACGCCAAACCAAGCACAAGCCCTTCTAGATCGCTCTAGAGGGGCTAGGATGGGTGAGGCAAGAGAAGGGCAGGCAAATAGAATCTTGCGACACCAAGCAGAAGTTCCTTGTAGGCAATCCGACAAGGGGAAGACCGCTCTTTACACGCTCGGCTTTGGTTTCAAGTCCAGCAAGCAGAAGCCGACTGAAACTTCATTGTAGTTATTCCCACTACCACTGTTTACGTTTGTCCGGTCCCAAGCCTGTAACGTTAAGGAGTAACCGCAGGGAGCCATACCTGTTGTATTCAGAGTATAGGTTCCGGAAGGCACGCCTGGATCGGCAATGCTTGGGTAAGCCCCAGAGGGTGGAACTGGCAACACACCGTGAGCCGGACCAACAGGTCGAATGACAAACGAAAAACTACCAAAATGGCTATCCACTACTTTGTAGGAACCCGTGAAACTTGCTCCAAGGTTGAAGTCAGCGCACTCAACACCCGTTCCCAAGTCAATATCGAGTGCTACATCAGGTGCCGTGTTATCAATTAGTACCGTTACGACATTACTGTGAATGTCATGGGCTGGATTTCCATCTACACTCAAGTCCAGCCTCAGGTCATAGGCATTTCCGTCTTCCAGTGCAGTTGAGAACCAGCGCATCAAGATATTGCTCTCAATATAGTGGTTTGAGGCGTAATCTTGGTAAGTATAGTAGCCCTCGGCATCCGCATGAATTGTGTAATGGGTATTAATGGTGAGACCACCATTAAATGCGATCAGCGTTAACACTAACCCATCCGGCTCGTTTGTCAAGGGAACATAGGCTGAATCGGGGGCACCATGAGGCTTTCTCATCACCCGGTATTTCGAGGCAGAAGTGCCATTCACAATTTTTCCCGCGAGGTTGATTTTGCCGCCAAAGGGACTGTTGTTTGCCACAAAGCCAGTGAAATTGCCAACCCCAGTCGCCAGACCACTACTGTTAATATCGGGAACGGAGATATCACCCACAGCGCTCAGTAAGGGAACTTGCACCCCCGGTAGAATAACTGGTCCTGGTTTGATGTGGATCAATGTTTCTTCCCGGTTGCCCCAAATCGGGATGAAGTTGGGATTGTTGGAGGGAGGTGGGTCTTGCCAGGATAAAATTGCTCGGATTTTTACAACCTTAGGGCCGTCTTCGCAAGGCTGCCGATATGGATTCAAGTCTACAGGTAAAAAGACGGCATACTCCAGCCCTGCCTCCGGAATCGGATCAATGTCGTACACATTTACAGAAGTAGTGCCCAGATAGGTTTCAAACGTGCCATCGTTGTTGAAATCAGCCCAGAAAGTAACGTATTCCCTGCTGCCTGCTGTACAAGGACCACCAGAGTAACCAGAAGATAATTTCACCCGGATGATACCTGCCAACGTGTCTTGGTTGGGATTGAGACCGACGCATTCCAACTGTTCATAACTAGTATCACCATCGCCAGAGAGTTGCTCAATTAGCTGTGCCAAATTAACGTCAAGTTCTGATAGGACTCCGGTGGAACCCGGTGCCATCAACGATTGGCTTAGTGTCGGTTGATCGAGCAGTTGTTTCACTTCGGTCAAGGCGAAGCGATGGGGTTGCACGTTCTTATCTTTGTAGAGTGCTTTGAGTTCTATGGCGCTGAGTGCCTTCGGTTGAGGCGCAGCGAGCGGCTGTGTCAGATCCACCAGTGCTGATAACGTAGGCGGGGTCTTGATTTCTAATTCTTTGAAGACATCTGCAAGGACGAAAAGCTTTAGAGGCTCGATCTGAACGTGGGTATCGTGGACATTCCCCCACACAGGTGAAAAGTCTGGAGCATTCGGTGGAGGTGGAGCATTCCAAGACAAGATAGCTCGGACGAGTACCAGATTCCTGATAAAGCAGAACTTCTTCGGTGGTTTAATTTGCAGTGAGACATCATACTCAAGCCGCTGACCTGCTGTCGTGTCATCTGGAATGTCATAAGCCGTGAAGCTGGTCAGACCCTGCTCGACCCAAGTGACACCTTCATCGAATGAGAGATAGAAGCGCACATATTCCGGTGTGCCATCAGAACATATACTGCCACCATAGCCGAATGGTCGCTTGATAAAAACAACGGCTTCCAATCGATTGAACTGCGGTTGAAACCCAACACAACCAATCTCTTCATACGTTGTGTTGGATTGGATGTTGAGAACGGGCTGGAACGGGCTATCCTTCACGTTACCAAAGTAGTTGGGATTGCTCAGAATCAGTGTTCTAAACTGCTGTCGTTCCCGTTCAAGTCTTTGAGTTGTAGTATCTACCTCAATGACCACTTGAGTCTCTCCTTTTCTTAAATTCCATAAAACCGAATCTTCAGTGCTCTTAATGAGCCGTTTTTTGTCAAAGACTTTGAAAAAAAGATCTGGCTGTCGATCGAAGAACAACTCTTGAAAGTAGGACTCATCGAATTCGATCTGGAAATGGCCTTGCTCATCGGTGAGCGCACTCCCGACCAGATCGTCACAAATCAAATCTTTGTCCCACGCTTCAATCCGTAGTCCTGGGATGCCACAATGGGTTTGGCGGTTTATTACACCGCCGGAAATCTGAAAAATTGCCATAGAGCCAGCTTGCCTCCTTCACAGGAAACGGGAGTTAATTGCGGCTGTAATGAGTAGGAAAAGTTGGTTGCAAGTCGCTCTTTTTGTCAAGCATATCCCTGTTGTAAGATGCACTTATGTAGTACAGTGGATATTGCTCTGTCGAACAACTGTGCCACCTAATGTAGTGCTGTAAACAGCCAAGACACATCATCAATATGCTGTCACTCGCTCGCCTGCAACTTGCGTTAATTTGAAGAAAATTGCAGTTGAAATTGAGATATATTGGCTTTCCAGAGCTTTCACGCCGCCAATCAGTTAAGGTCTAATTTTGTCAGAAATCTGATAGATGAGACAGTACCCATGAGGGTACTTTTTGGCAGTCTGTTTCATAAAGAACTCGCTTTTCCTCTAGAAGTTAAATGAAACCGACCTTGCCACTTTCGTCCACCTGCTAGAACAGCAACACACGTCCCAAAAGTACCCTTGAGGGTACTGTCCCATCTAGTGAAGTCGCTATAAAGTAGGGGGCATTAATTCTATCTCGGAGCAGCTTTTCTCACCCTTTTCCCCAAGGAAACACTACCCGCTCCAGCCTTTGCTGTGAACTAAGTTTTGTAGGTTCATCAAGTAGCTTGATATTGCTAGGGGATGAAATTAGACGTAAGTCTTGAGAGTTATAAACATGAGCGACCCAATTCAACCGGCTGATCAAACGTCAATTCAACCGATAAAACTAACTAGTAATATTCACAAAACTTGTCAGATTGACTCAATTAAGCCGACTGAGGAAGCGCCAATTCAATCTACTAATAAATCGCTCAAAAACTTTTTTCAAGAATTAATTGTTCTCAATGCTCTAGCTAATCCTCCCAAAGAATGGCGCGATAGCACCAAACTAATTGTCTCTGCTTTACTGGCTATATCTTTGTGGGGTTTTCTCGGTGTGATTGCTTTCAAGCATTTTCAAGCCTCTTTAGAGTTTTCTCGGCAACTAGCCGCAACGGCTCCCTCAGACAAGGGCGCAGTTGACCGCATTGACAAGGCTTACACAGGTGTCAACGAGACAGCTAAAACACTTTATGCACTGATTACACCACTAGCTACGGCAATTACAGGATACTTTTTTGCAGCTTCTGGCTCGCAGTCTTCTCTAGTCGTGACTCCAACGAATCAGCTTCCATCCACACCTGATGAGTCGGTTGACGAGTCACCTAACCCGTAAACAGCGCTCGCCTCTTTACCCGCTCAACAGCCAAATCATCACACTGACAGATGCAAGGCTGGTACTCCCTATGAACTAATAGAACTATCAGCTTTTGGGTGAAAAACTATGTTCGGCTTACTCTGGGGGTTGGTCGTTATCTTAGTTGCTTTTTGGGCGCTCGGACTTGCACTTCACATTGCAGGCGATCTGATTCATATAGTCCTGTTAATGGCGATTGGGTTAGCTGTTTATAACTTCTTCAGTAAACGGGATGTTTGATATCTTATGACAAAAGCTGAAGAACTTCATCGCTGAGCAAACTGCTCTAGGTCGTGTCGGTCTTCCGGATGATATCGGTGGCGCGATCGCAACCTGACCCAAATGTGTCCAGCCACCGGAGTAAACATTCCGGTTTTAGAACGTTTTACGGACTGTTCTAGAAGTTACAAGTTAATGGATTGAGCTACTGAGCGGATATTGATATCACTTCTTCTATCGCTAGTACTCGTTCTTCATTTGAAGCTGAACGACTAAGCGGACTGTTACTGCTTTCTCCCTTTGCGTAACATTCTCCAAGTAATCCCGGCACTGGCTATGCCGATAAATGCGCTTAACAAGAAGGCTAAACCAAAACTACTCCAATAGTTAAGTGCTGGTGTGGGGTGATTGGCGGGGACGGGAAAAATTCCTTTGACAATCCCTTCTGCTTGTTGGTTCAATGTAGAGGCAGCAAGCGAGGCCGTGCTAATTCCCACACTGGCGATCGCTACCGTCTGGTTGAGAGTACGCTCGTTTTTCGTTTTTTCAATCCCGATGATTCCCTCGATCGTTTTGATGAAGGTTTCCAAGGGTTTTAACCCAGCACTCAGAATTTGGTAATCGGTTTGAATGTGATTGAGATATTTCTCTATCGCCAACTCACTAAATCCTTCCAGGAAAGTCAGGTCGCTATTCGCATCGAATTGAGCGAGAACTTGAACGCGATTTTCATAGTTTTTGGCGTTGATTTCAATA
>DATNPC010000072.1:0-2701 GCA_036703375.1 Allocoleopsis sp. | reverse complement strand
AACCCGTTAAAACGGGTTGAAAAGTTTTCCCAGTAAGATTTAGCTTACTTGAGCTTTGAGCCGGAAATTTATTTCCAGGCTCTTAAGTCAGTGACATTCAACTTAAAATCCTGATTTTATCGTCGGCCAGCAGTGCCCACCCTACATACGCTATTACCCTACTAGAATGGAGAGCGCATAAATAACTGAGTAATGTAATAGGTGCTGCCTGTCTTCCAGACTCCAACACCCGTTTGTGTAAATATCGGACGCAAGATATTTTCACGATGTCCGGGACTCTTCATCCACCCCTGTACGGCTACAGGTACGGGTTCGGCAATGTTACGACTCTTGAACAGGTTCTCCCCAACTACCCAGTAAAAAATTCGTCCCGCACGCACGCGAGTGGCTAACGTACTGCCATCGGAACCTGTATGGCTGAAGAAGTTGTCGCGAGCCATCTGTTGGCTGTAGTTACGAGCTACTTGCGCTAACTTTTCGTTGTTTTCCAGTGCATTTAGACCCTTTTGCTCGCGAATTTCATTAATGCGCTGGCGAACGGCGGCTTCCATTTTTGCCGTCGCAGGTGATTGAACTGAAGCCTGAGACGTGGGCAGTGTTTTGGGAGGTGTCCCTGGCTGGGGCAGTTTGGGAAAAAAATCGGTGACAGGTTCGCACCCCACCAATGCTAAGGCAGCAGAAGTGCAGACTATCCATAGTAGACGCGATCGCTTTGCACTATCCCCAAGAAGCGATCGCGGTTTGCACCTTTTTGCGGATTGAGGGAGTTGACAGGACATCAATCAGAATCAATAAAGCCAAGTTTTATGAGGTTGAGAGTGGAAATTGTAACGTAAAGATTGTTTGCCCTGCCGTACTTTTGACCTGAATTGTGCCACCTAAATGCTCTACCAGCCGTTTCACCAGTGCTAATCCTAAGCCCGTGCCGCCATGTTTCCAAGGGTCATTATTCGGAACGCGATAGAATTTATCAAAAATGTGAGCGAGTTCGCGATCGGGAATTTCAATTCCTGAATTGCTGACTTGTAACTGGAATGTATGAGTTGTCGCCTGAGCGGATACAGTAATCGTTCCGTTGGGAGGCGTGTACTTACAGGCATTATTCAATAATTCCGTAAGAATTCGCTCTAGATCGGATAAATCGGTGACGAGAGTCGGTAAAGTAGCCGGAATATCGATTTGTAAATCCTGCTGCTGCTCTCTCGCCCGTTCGATAAACGGTTCGGAAATGCTCAGTATCCAAATTTTGGGGTCAATTTTTGTCAGCATCAACGGTTCCGTCCCGGCTTCGAGACGGGATAAATCGAGCAAGTTATTAATCAAGCTAATTTCGCGCTGACATTCCTCATTGAGGATTTGGAAATATCGGACGGCTGAACTCGATTCGCTATCGAATAAACCAGCCTGCTTGAGGACGATTTCTAGCATTTGAGCCGCCATCTTAATATTGCAGACTGGAGTACGTAACTCATGAGATACTGTACTGAGAAAGTCATCCTTTAGATGGTTGAGTTTTTCGAGTTCCTCAATTTGAGCCTGGGATGCTTGATAAAGGCGAGCTTGGCGAATTGCGATCGCGCACTGATTCGCCACTTGCTGCACGAGTCGAATATCTTGCTCGTGAAAGCCGCAGTATTTGTGATTGACTAACCACAAGTCCCCAATCACGCCTTGGTCATCAAAAATCGGGCAGGTAAGCATCGCTACTTGGCCTCGAACGGGGTTGGGAACGAGCAAGCAAAATTGGAAGCACTCACCTTGTAAGATTTGCGCGTAAATTTCCGCAAACTCTTCCATCTGAGTCACATGACCCTGAGAGGACGACCCTGAGGTATCGTATTCGTAGCAGATTGTAGAACTCCCCGCATCAAGGTCGTACAAACCCGCATTACAACAAATCACCCCAAGCCCAAGCGCCAGTTCCTGCACGGCGGCTTGCAAAATCTGATTGACATCGAGACTATCACGTACTCGATCCGTAATGCGTTTGAGCGTCGCCTCAAACTCAAAGGCGATGCGTAACTCAGCCGTCCGTGCTTGGACTTGACGCTCCAACTCAGCATTGAGTCGTTGGATTTGCCGAAACAGTTCCGATTGTTGAATCGCGATCGCAACTTGGTCGGCAACGGCACAGGTTAATTCTACCTCCCAGTCCTGCCATGCATTGAGCTGTGGATTTCTCACCAGAGTGAGACTGCCCCAAACGGAGGAGCCAAAGTGCAACGGAACTAGTAACCAAGCACCCGGAAAGGTTCGAGCGAGTTCCCGGTTGATGTTGTCCTCCCACATGGTGGCATCATCAATCCGAATCACCTCTAATCGCTTCAATCGAGCAGCCGCCTCATTGTCTTCATCGGGGATTTCCACGCCTAGAGCGCTCGGTAAATCTGGAGTTTGGCAATAATCGGCAACATGCAGCCAGATGTTCTGTTCGGGCAGATATTGCACAATCGCCGAGCGCTCGGCTTTCAATAGTTGGGCAATTTCCGCTGTCGCTGTCGAGAAAATCGTTTTTAAATCGAGAGACTTGCGGATGGTTTGAATCACCCGATTGAGCATTTGCTCTCGTTGAGCTTGGAGTTGAGTTTGTTGGTACAGTTGGCTTTGTTGAATTGCGATCGCAACTTGTGCGGCGAGTTGCTTGAGCAGATCGATTTCAAACGGCTGCCATTGCCGAGGACTACTACACTGATGGGCAATC
>DATNPC010000071.1:0-6536 GCA_036703375.1 Allocoleopsis sp. | reverse complement strand
TTCTAGAGCCAGAAGTATTTGATTACATCGATGGGGATGATACGCAGTGGGAAAAAGCTCCACTGGAACGATTAGCCGCAGATGGTCAACTGATGGCCTACAAACATAACTCGTTCTGGCAATGCATGGACACCTTGCGCGATAAGCGCTTGTTGGAAAGCTTATGGCAGAGCGGCAATGCACCTTGGAAAATTTGGGAGGAAGAATATGCGAGTATTAGTGACGGGTCACAAGGGGTACATCGGGACCGTTCTGGTGCCCATGCTGTTGGCACATCAGCATGAAGTAGTCGGTCTGGATAGCGACTTATTCAAAGGCAGCACGTTCGGAGACGGGATTCAAGATATTCCCGAAATAATTAAAGATATTCGCGACGTAGAACACTCCGATCTGGAAGGATTTGACGCCGTTATTCACTTAGCTGCCCTTTCTAACGATCCGCTGGGCAACTTTAATCCTGAATTAACCTATGAGATCAATCATTTCGCATCAGTACGTTTAGCGCATCTATCTAAAGAAGTAGGTGTTACGCGCTTTCTCTTCTCCTCGTCGTGTAGTAACTATGGTGCAGGTGGAGAAGACTGGTTGACTGAAGAGTCGGAGTTTAACCCAGTAACTCCTTACGGTATTTCTAAAGTCCGCACGGAACAGGATGTCACTCAACTCGCCGATGACAACTTCAGTCCTACCTTTTTGCGTAATGCCACGGCCTTTGGCGTATCGCCTCGCATCCGTTTTGACTTAGTCCTCAACAACCTGGTTGCCTGGGCGTTTACCACGGGTCGGGTTTATATCAAAAGCGATGGTACCCCTTGGCGACCCATCGTTCACATCGAAGATATCTCGCGGGCCTTTATTGCCATCCTGCATGCCTCCCGTGATGTGATTCATAACGAAGCGTTCAATGTGGGACGTAACGAAGACAATTACCGCATCCGTGAACTAGCCGATATTGTCGAGGAGACAGTACCCGGTTGCCACATTGAATATGCCAAAGATGCTGGTCCGGATAAACGCTGCTACCGGGTTGACTGTAGCAAAATTGCCCGGACTCTGCCTGAATTCCAACCGCAATGGGATGCACGCAAAGGGGCTCAAGAAATCTATGCGGCTGTGAAAAAAATTGGGTTAACCCTCGAAGAGTTTGAAGGCCCAAGATACAAGCGAATTGACCATATCCAACAATTGATTGAAAGCGGACGGTTAGAACAAACCCTGCGCTGGAAAACCGAAGCACTAACCTCTTCTACAGCACGGTAATAGGATATATCTACCATGCATGACTCTAAAGCAACTTGTCTTTCCTGCGGAAACCCCGATCTAGAGTTAATTATTTCCTTCGGTTACACTCCTTTGGCGGATGGACTGCTGAGCAAAGAGCAACTAGATCAACCCGAATATACAGCTCCTCTTGACTTGGCCTTCTGTCCTGATTGCAGCCTCGTTCAAATTACTGAGATTGTTCCTCCGGAAATCCTATTTTGTCGGGATTACCCCTATTTTTCCTCTGTCTCGAAATCGCTGCTTCAGCATTTTGGAGGCAGTGCCAAAGCGCTCATTCAGTCAAGGCAGCTCAATGCCAACAGCCTAGTGATTGAGGCAGCCAGTAATGACGGGTATATGCTGAAAAACTTCGCCGAAGTTGGCATTCCCGTCCTGGGCATCGACCCTGCCGAAGGTCCAGCTAAAGTAGCGCAGGACGCAGGCATTCCCACGCTTTGCACCTTCTTTACGAAAGACCTTGCCCAGCAACTGCGAACAGAAGGAAAGGAAGCGGATGTGTTCCTGGCCAATAACGTCCTCGCTCACGTTCCAGACTTGAATGGGTTCGTGGCGGGTATTGCCACGTTGCTGAAGAAGACTGGGGTCGCTGTGATTGAAGCTCCTTATTTGGTTGACTTGGTCGAGCACTGCGAGTTTGACACAATCTATCACCAGCACCTGTGCTACTTTTCCGTAACAGCGTTGGACAAGTTATTTAGAAGGCATGGTCTATTTCTCAATGACATCCAACGAACCTCGATTCATGGTGGCTCGTTGCGCTTGTTTGTCGAGCCGATTGAAGCGGTTAAGGAATCGGTTCAGTCGTTGTTGAAAGCAGAAGTCGAGCGGGGAGTCGATCGCTTTGACTATTATCGCGAATTTGGCGATCGCGTTTATCAAATCAAGAATTCCTTACTGGATATTCTTTGGGATCTCAAGAAACAAGGGAAGAGAGTCGCGGCTTATGGCGCGGCGGCTAAGGCCACCACGATGCTGAGCTACGTTGGGATTAACAAAACCCTCGTGGATTATGTCGTTGACCTCAATCAGTTCAAACACGGTCGCTACATGGGGGTCAATCACCTCCCAATTTTCCCACCCTCGAAACTTGTAGAGGATCGGCCGGACTACGTTCTGCTTTTGGCCTGGAATTTTGCCGAGGAGATTTTGCGACAGCAGGACGAGTACCGGCAACAAGGTGGGAAATTTATTATCCCGATTCCCCAACCGCAGATTGTCTGATGTTGTTCCAAACTTAGTTTGAGGCGTAACAACAACTTCTCTATCTGGGCAATTCCATGACCACTTTTTTAGGGGGGTGTGCGATTAGTGTCGGTATTGCCCAACCCAGCTACTCCCTATACTTACCCCCCTCACCTGCTAAAGCCTGCTTAACTTACCACACAAAATCTTCCTAAAAGATCAGTGCCATCGTTGCTCTGGTCAATTCGGAAGAACTCAAAACCATGAAAATAGCCATTGTCAATCAACCTTGGGGTACCGTTGAACCTCCTGTGCCGTCTGGCTCCATCCCAATTTTGATCTACCAGACAGCACGTCGCTTAGCTCGCTCTTGTGATGTCGTTGTCTATGCCAGGGGTCACTTCCAGCAGAAAGAAAAACGTGATGAAGGAGTCACTTATCGTTATATACCGATTATTTGGGACAAATTACTACTCAAGCTGAGTACGCGATTTCCAAAACTATTTGGGTTTAAACGTCCTCCCAGTACCTCGGATTTTAATTACCCAGGCTATGTATTACAAATAGCGCTCGAACTGAGACAGCACAAAATGGATATTGTCCATATTCACAATTTTTCTCAGTTTGTTCCCCTCATCCGGGCACTCAATCCCAAAATCAAAATTGTTTTACACATGCATTGTGAGTGGTTGACTCAACTCGACCCAACAATGATTGAGAGGCATTTGCGTCAAGTCGATCTAGTCATTGGATGTAGTGACTATATCACTAATCTAGTTCGGCAAAAGTTTCCTCAATTCGCCGATCGGTGCCAAACTTTTTTCAATGCCGTTGATGCCAAAACATTCCTCAATGAGGATTCTACTGGGATGCCAAAAAACAATGAAATCAAACAATTGATGTTTGTTGGCAGGATTTCACCAGAAAAAGGATTACACGTTTTATTGGATGCTTTTCAAGAAGTTGTTCAGCATTATCCCAATACCCAACTGAAAATTGTTGGACCAGAAGAGTCTGTGCCTTTTGAATTTATTGTTGGCGTGAGTGACGATCCGAAAGTTTTAGAATTAGCGTCTTTTTATAAAATCAACTATTTCTCCCACTTAAAAGATAAGATTTCTTCATTAGCGGCTGGAAAAGTAACGTTTACTGGTGCTATCCCAAATAGTAAATTAGTTGAGTACTATCAGAGTGCAGATATTCTGATCAATCCTTCTCTAAGTGAAGCATTTGGGATGGCTCTTACGGAAGCCATGGCAACCGAAGTTCCTGTAATCGCTGCACGCGTAGGTGGCATGACTGACATCGTTGAAGAGGGCAAGACGGGTTTGTTGTTTGAGGCGGGGAATGCTCCGGCACTAGCAAAAGCGATCGCACAACTCCTGGCAGATGAATCGCTGCGAATATCCATGGGAAAAGCAGGGCGTCAGCGGGTGCTAGAGCTTTTTGATTGGGAGCCAGTGGTTGAACATTTACTAGGTCTATATCAGAAACTCTGTGAAGGTCATGAGGCAATTATCGCTAAAAAGTCGGCTCCGTCTGTTTTATCGGTTCCTTATGAACTCTCTCAGGAGCGAACGCCATGACAACGATTTGGGAGGCTCGGCAATTGTTTTTTCACCCCATCAAGATGATGAAACTCTTGGATGTGGTGGAACCATTATCCGTAAGAAGAGAGCAGGCGCAGATGTAAAAATCGTTTTTCTCACTGATGGTTGTAGTTCTCACGCTCACCTCATGCCGGAACATGAGCTATCTGTCCTCAGGGCGCAAGAAGCAATTGCCGCTGCTGGAATTCTTGGGGTAGAACACCGTGATGTGTTCTTCCTTGAATTTCCAGATGGAGCGTTAGATAAACGTCAGGATGCTGCTACCCAAAAAATTACAGAGATTCTGCTCAAGTATCGACCTCAAGACGTTTTTATTCCTTACTATAAAGAACCACCATCTGACCATGCGATCGCTAATCGCGTGGTTTTGTCCGCCATCAAACAATGTGACATCAATCCAACGGTGTATGAGTATCCGATCTGGTTTTGGCGTCACTGGCCTTGGACGAGTGTAGTCGGGAGTGGTAGAGAGAAGTTATTGATTTTGAAAAACACTCTACTCTCAGGCTTTGGTTTAAGCTGGCTCAAAGAGTTTAGATACGCTGTC
Source organism: Allocoleopsis sp. (assembly GCA_036703375.1). Taxonomy (GTDB): domain Bacteria; phylum Cyanobacteriota; class Cyanobacteriia; order Cyanobacteriales; family Coleofasciculaceae; genus DATNPC01. Next base: position 1,913 of record DATNPC010000071.1, on the reverse strand, counting down.
TATATCGGAGATGTTTTAGAACTCAAACGCGCTGCCCTCAACCAGCACAAATCCCAAATGACACGCCTCATTCCCAATTCCAATTGGCAGACCCTGAGCGACGTATCCAATGGTGAGTTTTTAGACTGTTTTTTTCAAAATTTTGAACTGTTTCGTCAATACAGATTGCCTGAAACGTACTCGATCGCGCCAAAGCAGGAAGCATTGAAGTAATGAGTCAATCGTTGCCAAACTCTCTTACAGATTCATACTCGGATAACTGCCCTGCGGGGCAGACAATCGGAATGAAAAGTCCCAGTGGTGCTCTCCGCCAAGGCGTAGATGCGGAAAACGCGATCGCGATCGACAATGGTGCATTGCGGTTCCAGCCCCTGATTCGACCGGGTTGGGGCAAACAGGGTGTGGCTTACGGGCCTTACCAACGTGCGAATGGGCTGGCGTTTGCCGTGTTGCTCCTCAACGGTCACAATACCTCCGAAGCCGATAACATCGGGCAGCGCTTCGTAACGCGACTGGTGCGTTGGGTTCGTGGCAGCGAAACCCACTCTCCCATGCAGCGACTGCTCAGTTGGGCGGGCAGCAAACACAAGCAGAGAACCATTCAGCTCTTTCGCTGGTGGGCGCGCAATCACAAAGGCGTGAAATCGCCCCGTATTGATGAAAACCTAGCAGTGGGTTGGTTCAAGAACAAAGTCCCCAATTCCCCGCTTACTGAGGGAAATGGCTTCATCATCCATGCCACTGGCCCGGAAAACGGCGAGCTTTGGCTGCGCGTTGGGGAAAATCTGCTGCCCGCATTTAAGGGTCTGCAAAACATTCAGGTCTATTACATTGCCATCTTACGGGAAAAGGGAGCTGCATACTATGCGGCAGCTGCTCCTAACGCCCGTGGTCTTGGAGCATATCCCACTATGCGTCCTTTGGCGATCGATCCCTTCAACGATGAAACCACCCTTTACGCCGCTATCTATCAAAGCGTCCTCGGACAGGCTGGGTTCAAAATTGATACGCGGGTCTATGCTGCTCAGGTAGAGCAAATTCCCGAACTCGCGACCTGGTATGGTACCGCTCACGCCGCAGATCAGCTGGTTGGTGAGGGGTTGCTAGACGGTTCGGAAGCGGCAATCGGTGGTACTTGGACGGTATATCAAGGAAATTACGAACGAACAGCAAGCGGTATCAGGTCACTGGCAACCGATAGCTTAGCTGTCCTCTATCCCAGCACTCCTTCTGGGTTAATCCATGCGATTATCCAAACATCGATCGCGGTAACTGGGTCGAGCTTAGTCTGGCGCGTGCGGGACGAGAACAATTTCTGGAGTTTTCTGCTCAAGGGCGACCAGTGCTTCCTCCAGGTTAAGGAAGATGGTGTGTGGACAGGGGTGGCAGTTAGCGATGAGTGGTATTTGCGACCTAACACTACGAACTCGGTACAGGTGTTGGATGACGGCGAGACGTTTAGCCTGTATCTCAATGGTCAATTGGTGTTTAACACCTGGTTCGCAGACACTCGCTTGCAAACGGCTACGGGAGTAGGCATTGGTACTGTTGGTGTGTCGAGCGACTCGTACATTAGCTCCTTCGAGGCTCACCCGCGTAGCATCTCTATTCCCAGCGCACTCGATCTGGGCTCTCCCTGGATAGTCCAGGGAACGCAGGTCGTTGTCACGGATGATTTTAAAGGGGAGTGCCGAGACTTGGCAGGAACCACAACGAAGCTGGGACATCAGGTTTGGCACAAAGAGATGGGGAAAGGAGCGATCGAACGGACTGGCCAGGGAGCGGCTAAAGTTCGAGCGAGTGCACAGAGTCCCAATCCCGGTCGTACTGCTTACACGATCGCTTGGGAGAACCCCCATTTAGCCGATCTGCAAGTGGACATCACGCCTCCCGGTAGCGATCGCGGACAGGCG
>DATNPC010000070.1:0-4239 GCA_036703375.1 Allocoleopsis sp. | reverse complement strand
CTTAATTCTCACTACCCCAGCCGGACTGTCTGATTTTGGGGAAAATTACACGCGCAGCTTTTTCGCTCAATTGGTCAGCACGCCCATTCTCGATCGCCTACTCTACAGTACTGGTGTCGCGACCAGTGCTGGTATCCGTGCTTTCCTAGAAAATCGTCAATTTGCCCAAAGCAGTCGAGTGTACCAGGAAATTGTGGATGCCTATTTAGCCTCAGCTCAACAGCCGAATGCTGAATATGCGGCACTTTCGTTTGTACGCGGGGATTTGTGCTTTGACTTATCTCTATACGTCCCCCAGTTGACTACCCCCACGGCGATAATCTGGGGGCAAAAATCTGAGTTTACGGGACCTGAAATCGGCAAGCGTCTTGCCGATCTCAATCCCCAAGCAATCCGGATATTTCAGCCCCTAGAAGATGTTGGACTAACTCCTCAGTTAGAACTGCCTGCCGTAACAATTGGATTAATTCGGCGATATCTAGGGTTGCTTGATTCGAGCACTGGGGAAAAGGTCGAAGGTTGAAGCTAAGAAACTTCTACAAACACCACACAGCGGTTTGTTAACCGACGAACCGACTAACCTTTTCCCAATTCCATCGGTTTATTGCTTCACTCTGACATCAATGACGCTGGCTTTGAAGTTGTAATCCATGCCTTCCAACTCTACCGGCGTCCCGATTTTAATTTTGCTATTGCCCAGTACAGGTCCATCTTTGGTGATTTGCCCTTGACCTGTCAAAGTCATGAGTAAATCGGTGCTAAAAGAGCTGCGAGATCGGGGATCGGGTAGCTCTTTAACAGAGCCATCCGGCTGTGGTACAGCCAATGTTTGCGGTAGTTTTTGTACTGATTTAATATCAACCTGACCATAGGGTTGATTGCGAATGATGATACTCGTCTTTTTTTGCGCTTGAAATTGCTCGAGCAACGCGGCAGGATCGCGCACGGAGAGTCCCCGAACAATAATATCCACTTCTACTGGTTTTGTTCCACTACCAATTTGTGCCACGGAACCAGAGGTGCCGGGAAAGAAAAAGATGCCCACAACTACTAATAAAATTACTAGGGCAGCACCCACGTCGAGAATACTTACCTTCCCGAACAAACGTCCTTTAGAATCTACTACAGCCATAACCGTTGTCTGGTGTTTTTGCAAAAAGAACTGCTGGAATAGAACTGTGCATCAAAAGCACAGAGCATGTTCACTTGTACAGTCCTGTGATAAGTTACCACGACTACTGCCTGAGATCAGCAGGGCTTTTTGGCTTTTTGATGTAACTTTTCTCTAGCAGCGTACAGTCTGCTTGCCTAGCTCAGTGTTTTCATCCAAACACCACTAACCATTAACGACTAACCCTTCACAGCTCTCACTTGAGTGTTTCTAACTTGCTGCTACTGGCAACAAAAATCCCTGCTGCCAAAAAGGCTACAGCTCCCACGAGCGCACCAACAAATGGGGACAAGCTCTCTGGCTGACTGAACAGGGTTCCAAACACGCTAGACGCAACCGCTCCACCACTAAAATAAATCCCCGTCCCTAAGCCTGCTTTATCGGGCGGCACCATGGATAAGGCAAACGGGATCGTACCATTAGAAACTAAGCTAAAAGCCCCCCCTAAAGCGATCGCAATTGCACTAGCTAGCACTCCATTCCGAGTTAGTACCATGAGGGCGGTAAATCCCGCCATAGCCGTTAACCCAACGATCATGGCCTGACGGTTGCCCAATCGGGTGGCTAGAGTTCCGGCAGGAATTGCCGTCAGTGCTAACGCGATAAATATCCCGCCCAAAATCAAACCTTTATTCGCACCTGGCACTTGAGTGTCCAAAATTTTGGGAAAGACTTGCATCATCAGCCGAAATCCCAAGGCAACTCCTACTCCCGCACCAAACACTAACGCTAAGCGAGCAAGAGAAATCTGTCGCCAACTACTGGAGATTTGGGAACTTGAGGCAGACTCGGAGGTTGGCTGTTGTACGCTACGATCCGGGTTAACCATTCTCAACGCCGTTGCAGCTACCAGGAGCGTGAAGGAGCCAATGGAAAAGGTAACGACTGGCCCTAAACTCAGAATGAATTGATTGGCTAAAGGCCCCATTGCCCCAGCGAGGCCACCTACTAAAGTGAGGATACTAGCGGCTTGAGGTAGGTTGGTGCCAAAGGCGTATCGCCCCAGGAGTGACAGCGCTGGGCTGCGAAATACTGTCATTGCCAACGCCCAAGCAACCATCAACACTGGCAACGCCCAGCGGATAGCCGTTGTTGGCGAGTTGAACGCGACAAAAGCTGGGATCGCGATGAACAGGGCTGATGAGAGAATCACTCCTACCGAAATGAAGGGAAATCGAGTGCCAACCCAGCGCTGAGCGCGATCGGAAAATCCTCCCATCAACGGCTCCATGACAGCCGCCAAAATATTTTCTAGAACGAGCAGGCCTGTAGCGAGTTCTTTCGGAAAGCCAAACTGGGTTAATAGTTTTAATAGATAAAGATTGTAAATTACCCAAGTTAAAGCGATCGCTCCTTGAACGGCGGCTAGTCCCCAAACTTGCAGCCATAGGACTCTAGATGAGGCGTGGGAGCTATTCATGGCTGAACCTTAAGCAAGAGTTAGTGGTTGTACGTTGCTATCTTATCTATCACCCTGTCGTTCAAAATTTATGCAATAAAGCTAAGGATGCTAAATTTTAAAGCGAATAGGCGATCGCGATCCTACTATCGTACCCGCTCTCCCTGGTTTCTCCGGATTACTGACATGAACTGCAACTTAGAACGAATTAATCAGCCGCGATCGCTTCCAACCCAGTAGCATATCTTGTGACATCTTTTAAGTAAGAATAGAACTAGCATGAGTAGGCAACGTAGCTCTAAATCCACTTCAAGCACTAGACATCGTACTCTCCCGCCTTTAATGCAAATGGGTGCAGCTCAACTAGCAATGGCTAGCTTGCTAACAATAGCCATCCCCAGTAAACCGGCTGCGGCTGTTTCAACCAATGATTTTCAATTTTGCGCTGATTACCTACGGCGTGCGAGTATCTCACCTGAACTGATCTCACAAGCTTGTTCCGAGGCATTATCGCCCAAAGAGTTGGCCAAGTGCACGATCCGAATCAACGTACAGACATCAACTCCTGCTAACGATGCCCTCACTGCCTGCCTGCGGGTTCGACGCCCTCAAGACTTAGCTACCTGTGCTGTTGATATTGGCAAAAGCACTCGCAGCAAAGAGGCACTTGCCGTTCTTGATTACTGCCGTCGCAGTCTTCTCCCCGTTCGCTTTTCTGAGTGCGTGATTGGCTTGACTCGCGAAATTGACTATTCTATCCCTAGCGCTTTGAATGCTTGCATTACGGCTGAGGATTTGCCCCGCAATTTGACTCCAGCTATTGCGCCACCACCGTCATCGAATCCCACTCAACCGCCTAATGTGCCCAGCAGCGTCCAGATACCGCCCAACCCCACTACACCAATCACGCCCATTAATCCAACAAACCTATCACCTAATAGTTAGTTGAACCTTTCTCAATCATCGTAGGGTGGGCATTGCCGCCTAAGTATAGAATGTAGTTTTTCAAGTTCTAACCGGCAATGCCCATTCTAGATACGAAAAATTGGGAAAGTGGTGCAGGATAAAAAGAGTTCACTCATTTCAAAACCAGGATTTCGCCAGTTTCTCAAGTAGCGATTCCTCGGATGTCAGACAATATCTCTGCCTTTCCAGCGACGCTAAACATTATCTTTTTATTAATTCAATTTAGCTACGTTTGTTCCGTTTTGTTGAGTAGCTAGACCAGAGCTGGTGCTTGAGTTTAAATTGGAGCAAACTACACCCTATTGTGGAAAACTGCAATTGCGATCGCCTATCGTTCGTCTCTATTGATAAGCATAAGTACAATAGTTTATCCACTACTAGTTTAAAACACTGAATTTAGCTCGCACCTATATCTAAAGACACAAAACGGATTAATCATGCTCCTTGACTAGCCTCGCACACCAGATTTTCCCCTACGATGGCGAGATGACCTTTGTAAAAGTCCCAACAGGTATAAGTCGGAGATGATCGCGAGCGCGAAGTCGTCTTAGCCAGAAAAGTAGGTTCTTCAGTACTTAGTATGCCAATTCAATAATTAAAATGCCAATTAAGCAAGCATCTAATCCGATAATTATCAAAGTTCCTAAATCCGTAAGCGGAGCGTTTAATCAACTTGAGCTTATTGTTGATGCCCTCCACGACA
>DATNPC010000069.1:0-2056 GCA_036703375.1 Allocoleopsis sp. | reverse complement strand
TCAATGCTCCTGTGCCGCCAAATATCGTTAAAGTTATTTACCGAATTGTGCAGGAAGCGTTAACGAATATCTGCAAACACGCACAAGCATCACAGGTTGAGATTCAAGTGTGTAACCCTCTTTGGTCACTTTGGGAGGAGTAAAATGAGAGAAAGTAGGCTGAAAGCAAGGAGGGATGGGAATGACAGACCCACGACCCCCGAAAGTCACAGTATCATGCGTAGACTCTTATTGTGCGCTCTACAAACAGCTGTTTTCAGAAGTTAGGAGTTACGAGAGTTTTAGAGATTTGCACCTAGGGATGCTCAGCGACATCAAACGCAAGAGTTTACCAGAAATTGCGAAAGTGGTGGGAAGAGAAAATCACCAAGGATTACATCATTTTTTAAGTGAATCTCCGTGGTTAGCATCGGAGTTAAATCAACAGCGATTGCAGACAATATTACAAGTGATACAAGGAGAAGAAATTATTGTCATAGTGGATGAAACAGGGGATAAAAAGAAAGGTGATAGCACAGACTATGTGAAACGGCAGTATATCGGCAATTTGGGAAAAATTGAAAATGGAATAGTGGTGGTAACGGTGTGGGGGTTATACAAGGGAATGACATTTCCTTTGATGGGCAGAGGTGTACAAACCTAAAGAGAGACTCAAAGCAGAAGACGAATATAAAACCAAGCCTCAGTTAGCCGGGATGATGCTCAAACAGCTCAAAGGAATGGGATTTAAATTTAAGTTAGTCCTAGCCGATAGCCTGTATGGGGAAAGCGACACAAATTTCACTCTTTGTGTTAAATGAGTTAGAGGTAAACTTTGCAGTAGCAATTCGCTCCAACCCTAGCGTGTGGCTACCAGCAGAGCAACGAGTCAGATATAACAAGTGGCGAAAATTCCAGAGAGTGTTCAGTGATGGAACAAAAAAAGTCCGTTATATTCGGGAGATAATATTCGGCAAAAAGCGGCAAGTACAATACTGGCAGATTACTACAGATATGAAGCAACTGCCCGAGGATGCGACTTGGTGGGTAATGACAAAAATCCCAGGAGTGCAATACTCACAGGTCGGCAATATCTATGGACTAAGAACCTGGGTGGAGTATGGACTCAAGCAAAGTAAGAATGAATTAGGATGGGCAGATTTTCGGTTGACAGATTACTGCCAAATTCAGAAATGGTGGGAAGTAGTATGTAGTGCCTACTTACTGGTCAGTCTACACTCGGAACAATTAGGAAAGACTTCAGGAGTACTCGAGAAAATCTTTGCGGAAAATTCCGAGTGGGATGAGAAGTTGGGATGGAAAAACTTGCTGAATAATCTGCGGTTAATTCTCGAACCATTTGTCTATTCTAACCGGATTAAAAGCTGGTTAAAAGTGTTTCCCATCCCTCAATTAGAGCAGGGGCTTTTGCTACTCATTGCTTTCATGAATGTCTTTGGCAAGCATTTATACCTGCCACCTGAACCCAAGGATTTCTACTTTTCTTCTGCCTAGAGTGACCAAAGAGGGTTACTCATTTGCTCGATCGTCTCAACTTAAGGAACCGTGCTCAACTTGCCATTTATGCCAATTCAGTGTTTAAAGCAAGCTGAAGGAAACTACCTTTGGTTAGAGGAAAGAAATCTTCTCGCTTCTGGCTCTCCTCTAGCATGGAATCTATCTTGCAACAGTTTTCTCAACTCCGATTAGCCCATTCGAGGTAAGCGTCAATAAGCCGACGATCTTGTACGCTATGTCGTCAACCAGCCTTCTCACGACAACGCTTTCAGCCGATTGAGTATGCGTAGAACATCGTACAGTTCATTCTGCCGACGATTCAAGGAAAAATCCTCAGAAAAGCTGTATTGAGATTGATGTAACTTTACAAACATTGAATAAGTTGCATTACTCACCAAGCCAAACGTTGGTTGCTCGGGTTGAGGATTAGCCGCCATATAAGCGATAACCCTAACGGGATGCTTCGCTAGCGCTTGGGGAAGTGCAATTTCTACACTGAACGAAGTCCTTTTAGACTCTACCAAAACAATCCAAAGGTGTTCCTGCAAAATCAAGCTAT
>DATNPC010000068.1:0-12316 GCA_036703375.1 Allocoleopsis sp. | reverse complement strand
GAATCTTGGGTGCAACATACTCAACAAGTCCGGCTCGAAACGGAACGATTGCTGACAGCGTTGTTAGATGCAGAATCAGGAGTGAGAGGATACGAAATTGTTCGTCGTCAGGATTTCCTCACCTCTTATGAATCCAAGATTGCCCTGTTGCCAGATTCTCTCGATCGCCTCAAGCAGCTAGTGGTCGATAATCCTACACAAACTCAACGACTCGATCGCATTCGAGAACTCGTCCAAGCCAAAGTGACGAGTATGAATCGGTTGAGACAGCTTAGCACTCTCCAGCAGGAGAAAACTCTTCATCCCCCGGAGTTTGTTGCCCAAGCGAGCGAGGGTAAGCAAATTATGGACAGGGCAAAAACTGAGATCGAGCAATTCCTCGCCCAAGAGGAACGCTTACAGGCTCACCGTAACGACCATTTAAAGCAACAACAACGACTAACTTGGCTCGTACTCAGCCTAATCGCAGGAATTGGCATTAGCGGTTCGCTGTTAGCCGCTTATCTCTTGAACCGTCTGGCTGGGAAATTAACCGATCGCGATCGCAAGCTGGGAGAAAGCGAAGCTCGATACCGCACGTTAATCGAAAACTTCCCCAATGGCACAGTCAGCCTGTTTGACGCTAACTTGCGCTACATCCTGGTCAACGGGATGGGATTAGCCGCTGTGGATTTATCCAGAGAACAACTCGAAGGTAAAACGATTTGGGAGGCATTTCCCCCAGAAACCTGCGAAGCGATCGAACCCCTGTATCGTGACGCGATCGCGGGAACGGCAAGCACGGCTGAAATCCCTTATGCCGAACGGATTTACCTAGTACAAGTACTACCCATTCGCAACGAACGCGGCGAAGTCTCGGCGGGAATGGCTGTGACTCAGGATATCAGCGATCGCAAGCAATCGGAGAAACAACTCTATCAAGTGAACCGAGCACTTCATACGATCGGTGCGTGCAACCAATCGCTCGTCCGCGCCACCGATGAAACCACGTTGCTCCAAGACATCTGCCAAATCATTGTCGAATGCGGTGGCTATCGTGCGGCGTGGATTGGGTTTGCCGAGTCCGATGAGGAGAAAAGCGTGCGTCCAGTAGCCCAGGTGGGATTTAGTGCAGGACATCTCGAATCTTTACAGATTAATTGGTCTGACACGGAACGCGGTCGCGGTCCCACGGGAACCGCAATTCGCACGCACCAAGCCAGTGTCGTCCAAGACATTTTAACGGACTCGCGTTATCTACCTTGGCGCGAAGCTGCCTGCCAGAAAGGTTTTGCGTCCTCAATCGCCCTCCCGTTGATGGTTGAAGGTCAAGCCATCGGGGCGTTAAGCGTCTACGCCAGCGAAGTCAACGCCTTCGATGAAGCCGAAGTTCAGTTGCTCACCGAACTTGCCACAGACTTAGCCTTTGGTGTTGCGGCTTTACGGACGCAGTTAGCACACCGACAAGCAGAAGAGGCATTGCGCTCCAGCGAGGAACGCTTCCGTGCCATGTTTGAAAAAATCAATGCGGTGAAGCTGATAATCGACCCTGATTCGGGCGCGATCGTCGATCTTAACCCAGCAGCATCAAGATTCTATGGCTACTCTAAGCCAGAACTGATAGCCAAGACAATCTGGGAGATCGACACGCTGCCACCCGAACAGGTAGAAGCACTGATTAGACGGGCAAAATCCCAGGAGGGGAGTTACTTCACGTCTTGTCACAGACTCGCTTCCGGGGAAATTCGGGATGTGGAAATGTATTCCAGTCCCGTGAAAATTCAAGGACGCATCCTTCTATTTTTAATCGTTCATGATGTTAGCGATCGCAAACGAGCCGAGGAGGCATTGCGAGAAAGCGAAGCGAAATTCCGCGCATTTTTGGAAATGGCATCAGAAGCCATCATTGTCACGAATCCTAACAACGAAATTGCTATCTTCAATACGAAAGCCCAAGAATTATTCGGATACGAACCAACGGACGTTTTAGGACGAACGGTTGAATTCTTGATGCCAGAGCGATACCATCATCGCCATGTCGAACATCGCGCTGACTATCGAGATCGTCCGACTAAGCGATCGATGAGCAAAACTAAAAATTTGTATGCTCGACGCAAGGACGGCAGCGAGTTTCCGATTGAAGCTGGACTCAGTCCCGTTCAAACCAACGAGGGTATGTTTGTGATGACGTTTCTCACCGACATTACCGAGCGCCAGAGAGCGGAAGAAGAGATTAAACGGCTCAATGAAAGCCTAGAACGCCGTGCCGTTGAACTCGAAACCCGATACCAGCAAATCGTCGAACTCGCCGAGGAAGGCATATGGGTGATCGATAGCCAATCTCAGACGACGTATGTCAACCATGCCATGGCGAAGATGCTGGGCTATACCGAAGCGGAAATGTTGGGTCGTTCCATGTTTGACTTCATGGATGAAGCCGTTCGACCCACCTCCAGCACCAATCTCGCTCGACGCCAACCGGGTATGGCTCAAAAGCACGAGTTTAAATTAAAGACCAAGGAGGGAAACCAGCTGTGGGCGTATATGTCCACCAGTCCCGTACTCGATGAGAAGGGCGAACTATTATGGTCGTGTGCATTGGTGTATGACATCACGGAACGGAAGAACTCTGACGAGCAATTGCGCCAAAGCAGCGAACGAATTAGTCTCGCTAATGCGGAGTTAGCCAGGGCAACTCGCCTCAAGGATGAGTTTTTGACGAGTATGAGTCATGAACTGCGTACTCCCCTCAATGCCATTCTCGGTCTAGCTGAAGCCTTGCAAGAAGAAGTTTACGGACCGTTGACCGAGCGACAGCAAAAGTCACTGGGTACGATCGAACAAAGCGGCAAACACCTGCTGGAACTGATTAATGATATTCTTGACCTCTCAAAAATCGAATCGGGGAAAATGGAGCTGGAACTTGACTCCATCTCTGTGCAAAGTCTTTGCGAATCCAGCTTGACATTCGTCAAACAGCAAGCTCATCACAAACGGATTAAACTCAACTCTGAGATTGCCGAGGGCATAGGAAATGTTGACGCCGACGAGCGCCGCATTCGACAAGTTTTGATTAATCTGTTGAGCAATGCTGTGAAATTTACCCCAGATGGTGGGGAAGTGTGGCTGGAGGTGGAAGCCGATTCAGAAAGCGAGATTATTCAGTTCAACATCATCGATACAGGGATTGGCATTGCCCCAGAAAATCTCGATCGCCTTTTCAAGCCCTTTGTACAACTCGATAGCCGTCTTTCTCGTCGCTATTCCGGTACGGGATTGGGCTTGGCGCTGGTGCGGCGGATTGTAGAATTACACGGTGGCAGCGTTTCTCTAGAAAGTGAGGTGAACAAAGGCAGCCGATTTACAGTCACTCTTCCCTGGAAGAGGCTGAATAACCCGCTCCAACGCTCTAGGGAAACCGAACACACTCAATGGGAATTGCCCAATATTCAGCAAGCCCTAATTGTTGAAGATTCGGAAACAGCAGCCAAGCAAGTTGCCCGCTACTTGGGCGAATTGGGTGCTGCCGCCACCATTCATCCGTTGGGTGAAGGGTCAGTTGACGCGGCAATCCGATGCCATCCCGATGTGATTATCCTGGATTTGTTGTTGCCGAATTTATCTGGGTTAGAGGTTTTGGCACAGTTGAAAGCCAACCCAGCCACGCAGCACATTCCAGTGCTGGTGATTTCGGTGGTGGATGAGCGATCGCGAACGATAGAACTGGGAGCCTCTGAATACCTGCTCAAACCCATCTCCCGCCAGCGGTTTCAGGCAGCGTTGAGTAAGATTTTCACGGAAGCTTCCGATCGCTCGGCTCACACCGCTCTAGTGGTTACGCCGCAACCCAAGCGATCGTCACCCCTAATTTTATTAGCAGAGGACAACGAAGCCAATATCTCGACCATGATGGATTACTTACAGGTGCATGGCTATCAGGTGAGCTTGGCCAGAACTGGGATAGAAGCCGTTAAAATGGCTAAGCAGCAAAAGCCCGATCTGATTTTGATGGATATTCAAATGCCCGAGATGGACGGGTTAGAAGCCACTCAGCGAATTCGTGCCGATGCCAATCTTGCTAGCATTCCCATCATTGCCCTCACCGCTTTAGCCATGCCGGGAGATCGAGAGAGATGCTTAGCCGCCGGTGCAGTTGAGTATTTGACAAAGCCAGTGGGATTGAAGAAATTAATGAGTGTTCTGACTCAACATCTCAATCCTACTCACCTCTAATCAGCCGTTGTTTATCTTTGAACGCAAAACTGGGAGCATATCAACGAGAGTAGGCTGGGTTGAGAAACGAAACCCAGCACCTTGATAAATGTTGGGTTTCACGCTTCGTTCAACCCAACCTACCTGAAAGGGGTATCAGTAAACTTGACATGCTCCCGCAAAACTTTCCTCTTCCCTAATAAAAACGCTAGATTTCTTATTTCATAATTCATAATATTTGGTGAATCAATCTTCTCAAGCAATCGGGATTTTACCAAAAATGGAGTTAATGCAAGAGAGGCTTAATGTTCCAATGCTAAGTATTTTTGGACTGACATGGATAATCGATATTCTGTATTAGTTGTTGATGACGAACCCAATGGATTTGATGTGATCGAAGCGCATCTTTACCGAGAGGGTTACGACTTGCACTATGCGGCAAGTGGACAGGAGGCATTAAGTTTAATGGACTCCCTCGAACCCGATGTCATCCTGTTGGACGTGATGATGCCAGAGATGGATGGGATAGAAGTGTGTCGTCACCTTAAATCCGAGCCTCAGTGGAAACACATTCCCGTAATTGTCGTGACAGCCCTAAATTCCAAAGAGGATTTAGCGCGATCGCTTGATGCTGGAGCCGATGATTTTTTGACCAAACCAGTCAGTGGCCTTGAACTGCGCGCTCGGGTGCGATCGATGTTACGAATTAAACAGCAGTATGATGCTCTACAAGCCACGCTGCAATTAAGAGAAGACCTCTCAAAAATGATCGTTCATGACCTCAGAAATCCCCTAACTAGCATTTTACTTTGTGGTAACTTGCTGTTGGAAAGTGGCTTAGACGGTAAAAACAGTAAGAGACTTGAACTGATTGTTTCATCAGGTCGTCAGCTCAATTCCATGATTAACGACTTGTTAATGCTGGCGAAGATGGAGGCCGGAAAGATAGTGCTCAAACAAGTTGAGGTCGATCTCAATGAACTGGCAACTGAGGCTGTCTCGCAATTGAGTAAAATTGCGGCATTAAAAAACCTGCACTTAGAAAGTCAGCTAGCGCGATCGAGTCACCCTATCTTAGGCGATGCCAATTTACTCCTTCGCGTCTTCGATAATCTGCTTTCCAATGCGATCAAGTTTTCTCCGCACGATAGCACGATTACCCTGCAAGTTGATTACCCAGAGGGTTCAGCGTCCTCAGCGCTAGACTCGACACAAGCGACACAAGCGATCGTTCGGGTACTTGATGAAGGAATTGGGATTAGTGAAGAGTTGCGAGAACGCATTTTTGAGAAATACGAGGTGGGAGACTCTCTGGAAGGAGTGACTCAACTCGGTTTGGGCTTAGCCTTTTGTAAGATGGTGGTCGAAGCTCACCAGGGAAGAATTTTTGTAGAAGCCAATCAACCTCAAGGCTCTATCTTTACAGTACTCCTGTGATTTTGTCAGTCATTAGTTGTCAGTTGCTCCTCTCAAGGCTGCTCACTGCTCACTGCTCACTGCTCACTGTCCCAGAATCGCTAGGATAGAAACAATATTCCTCGCATTAACCTCATATCATCAATAGCAACCAACAACGGCTTCGAGAAGGGTTGCGAGTAGAATAATTCAAAAGCAACAAAGCCGACAGCTCTTCGCTGAACAATGAGTTCTCCCCAACCCCCCCAACAGCCGAAAACGCTGCTTACTCAGCTGACTCAGGCCGTCCAGACAATCCAAGCGAAAGTCAACTTCAATGCACTGGCACTCAAGCCCAATGCTAGAGTACCGGAATTGTTGGTACAAGATGCTGGTGCTGATAAAGCCGAAACTTATCCTCTGCTGGGCGAGCGTTACTTGCTGGGACGCAGTTCAAAATCCTGCGATATTGTCGTGCGGAACCCAGTAGTGAGCCAGATTCACCTGTCTCTAGAGCGCTACGGACGGCGTCAGCGAACGTTTATCATCAAAGACGAAAACTCAACCAACGGGATTTACCGAGGGAAACGCCGACTCACGTCCCTCGTCCTGCGTCATGGTGACGTTCTCACGATTGGGCCGCCAGAGCTAGCGGCTTCAGTACGCTTGCAGTATATCGATCCACCTCCGTGGTATATCTTGGCAATTCGGTATTGCTTGTATGGGGCTGGTGGGTTAACGGCGTTGTTGGTTTTACTCATCTGCATCGAGTGGGTCAAAGTGCCGGTGCGACCTTTGCCTCTAGGCGTTCAAGGACCAAGTGTCGTCTATTCTGCCGAACAAATCCCCCTGCGGCAACCTCGTACCACCGCTCATCGAGAAATGCAGCGGTTAACTGACTTTTCGCCCTACTTACCTAAGGCGGTGATTGCGTCAGAAGACAGTCGATTTTACTGGCACTTTGGAGTAGACCCCTATGGCATTTTGCGGGCGGTGGCTGTTAATTACCGAGGGGGAGGAATTCGTCAAGGGGCTAGTACCTTAACGCAGCAAGTAGCTCGGAGTCTGTTTACAGACTATGTAGGACGGGAAAACAGTGCAGGGAGAAAACTTCGGGAGGCAGTGGTCGCCCTGAAACTAGAGACGTTCTATAGTAAAAACGAGATCTTAAGAACCTATTTAAACCGCATTTACTTAGGTGTTGAGGCTTACGGGTTTGAAGACGCGGCTCAGTTTTATTTCGACAAATCGGCGAAGAATTTGACACTGTCAGAAGCCGCAACGCTGGTTGCGATTTTACCTGCGCCGAGTAAATATAACCCCATTCAGAATTACGATATAGCGCTCTCACTCCGCAATCGCGTGATTAATCGCATGCGTGCATTGGGAATGATTAGTCAGCAAGAAGCGAATGAGGCGAGGCGCTCTCGCATTGATGTCAGCCCAAAAGCTCGCGAGTATCTCTCTAGCACGAAAGCGCCCTACTTCTACAGCTACGTCTTTGACGAACTGCGTACTTTATTGGGAGAAGAGTTAGCCCAAGAGGGTAACTTTATTATCGAGACGGCTCTAAGTCTCCCAGCTCAGTCCAAGGCTGAAACAGCATTACGAAGTTCTGTTGGCAGCGATGGGGCGCGTTTGGGATTTTCGCAAGGGGCGCTAGTCACGCTTGACACCAAGAGTGGCGAAATCATGGCTTTGGTTGGCGGTGTCGATTACCAACAAAGCCAATTTAATCGCGCTGCACAAGGCTTACGACAACCAGGCTCGACCTTCAAAATCTTTACCTACACCTCAGCGATTGAGAAAGGCATCCCGCCCGGAAAAGTCTATTCCTGCGCTCCTTTAGTCTGGAAAGGTCAGCAGTTTAGAGGTTGCGAACGGGTTAGCGGTAGTGCCACTATGGCCGCTGGACTGGCTCAATCGGAAAATGCGATCGCTCTGCGCGTTGCTCAAGATGTTGGTTTAGATAGCGTGATTGACATGGCTCGACGCCTAGGTATCACGTCTAAACTAGTTCCCGTACCGGGCTTAGTACTCGGTCAAAGCGAAGCCACTGTCCTAGAGATGACGGGTGCCTTTGCTACCGTGGCTAATGAAGGTGTTTTTAACCGCGCTCACGCTATTAAGCGCGTTCTGGACAGTAGCGATTGCAAAGATTTCAAAAACCTCCAAACCTGTCGCGTGATTTACTCGGATCGAGAGGATTCGGGAATGAATCGGCGCGTGCTGAGTGCTAATGTGGCAGACACGATGACGAGTATGTTTCGTGGCGTTGTCCAAAGTGGTACCGGCCGTGCAGCAGAGATCGGGCAAGGAGAGGCTGGTAAAACGGGTACGACCAACAATAATGTTGACCTCTGGTTCATTGGCTACATTCCCAGTCGCCAGATTGTGACTGGCATCTGGTTGGGGAACGATAAGCCAGCACCCACGAGAGGTAGCAGTGCCCAAGCTGCTAAATTGTGGGGTGACTATATGCGCCAAATCATCCAGTAAACAGCGAGTGAAATACTGCCGTTGCCTAACGGCTTAAGGCTCGCTGATTAAATATTGTGGGATAGCCATCTCGGCTGTCCGGGTTAGGCAAGATGCTCAACCCACTACAGTTCTAGCAGTTATTTAATCCTCATTCCTGAGGAGATTTTTCGCCTGAAAACCGCTATGCGCTCGGCGAGCCGATCAGTTTCGGCAAGCAAGTTAAAACCTTGAACGAATGGAATAGTGTTATCTAGATTACATTTTGCCAACAGATTTAAAACTTTAAATGTAGAAATGTTGCTGTTTGTAACATTTTTTTTTGACCTTGCCTTGACAGCTAAAAGTTATGCGCTATCTTGAAAAAGAGAATTAATTCGGTTGGTTTTGCTTTTGTTGACAGGCTTTTTGCTCTTTGTTGATAGGCTGCTCTCCGAAGTTTCAATCTCTACATCCCCTGATTTGGAGACAACCTATGTCGATCTATGTAGGCAATCTATCCTACGACGTTACAGTAGAAGACCTGAACGCTGTTTTTGCAGAATACGGCACTGTCAAGCGCGTTCAACTTCCTACTGACCGCGAAACCGGTCGCGTGCGCGGCTTTGGCTTTGTGGAAATGAGTTCAGATGCTGAAGAAGCAGCGGCGATTGAAGCTTTGGATGGTGCTGAATGGATGGGTCGCGACATGAAAGTTAATAAGGCGAAGCCTCGCGAAAACAACAGAGGCTCGTCTGGTGGCGGTGGACGCAGAAACAATAGCTTCTCGGCTCGCTATTAAGTCGCGATCGCAACCTTAAGCATTCTCCATTTTTCTATCTCTCCACAGCTTACCTCATTTTTAAGGTAAGAGTATTGTTTTAGACAAGTAGGCATGGTGTATCGAGTACCCATGCCTACTATTTTTTGTTTTATAGCAAAAGGCAGAAGGCAAAGGGCAGAGGGCAGAAGGATGATTACTGGTATGTCGTCGCTTCACCCATTAAATCTGTCCTAACCTTGATGGCGACTGCTTTATCGTCTGCACGGGCATAAACAAAATAGGGCAGACTGTTGTGTCTACCCTGTGCAAGTTCAGGAAAAATCCTGGAGCATTCGACGTAGGACTGGGAAACTAGTGACTCAAAACCCGTAAGGTCAGTCGAGTCAGCACTAATTAACCCCTACACCTCTACTTTTGACCTGTAGCTTCTTCTAGGCGGTCTTGCAATACTCCTTCGATCGTCTCGCCACCCGAATTGGAGGGATTCTTCATCTTCTCGACATCAGCAGCTCCCTGCACTTCATTGATCCGACCCTCATTGGATTTTTCGATCACATTTTTGCCAGAAAGCAAATCTCGATCGCCCTGTCTGATAGCAGACTTTTGCGCTCCCTCTTCTATCCCTAGAAGATTGTCTTCACCCTTCGTCGGACTGCTGGACTGCTCTGATTTATCTTGAGCAAACGGATTCGGTAAGCTGTAGGCAGGTAGCGCATTAGAGAATAACATCAAAGCGCAGGCAAAGCCAACTACAACCAAACGCACAGAGTTCCACAGAGTAGACAAATTCAAGCGAATGTTTCTCATACAAAGCTTCTCCATTTTTGCTAATTTTGTTCAGTTTGGACTGATAATCTGCTGGAAAGTAACCAGAATCTAACTAATACTTATTTACGCAAATTCTTAATCCTAGCAAATCTGCATCTAGGCAGATCTATATTGAGTTGTTAAAAACCTTAATGATTCGTCCCTAACGAGAGTCGCAATTTCCTTGGAGTATCAAGGAATACGCGCTTGTTGTCGATCTCTTCGGGACAACAAACAGGCTTGGCAACCCTCGTTTGCTGGTATTCATCCAGATAGATTAGCTCGCTCAACCGTAAGTCAGAAATTCAATTTGGGGAACTAACGGGTCTTGAACAATACCAACACCCGTGAATCCCCAGCGTTGGAGTATACCTTTTAATTGATTGCCGGAAACTGACTCTACAGCAAAGCGATCGGCAACATCCAAGCCATGGGTATTGAGGTAGCTGAGGGCATCGAAGCGTTCGCGAAACATTAACAGATAGCTTTCCTCAGAGTCCTGAGAACTCCCCCTTGGCTTGGCGACCAGATAGCGCCCGTCGGCTCTCGAAAGAATCAGGTAATAGATTTGGGAGAACATGGTAGGGAATGAACATCCTTAAGCTATTTAAGATCTTCTAGGCGAATCCGTGGGTCAACGAACTTCAATAGCAAGTCAGCTAATAAGTTACCGACAATCAGCATAACGGCACCCATCATCAAGCTCGCCATTACTAAATAAAGGTCTTGAGCGGTTACCGCCGACAAAATCAAACGCCCCAGTCCGGGCCAGTTGAAGAAAAACTCTGCAATAAAGGCACCACTTAATAAGCTGGCAAACTCAAATCCCAGTAGCGTAATTAGGGGATTCACCGCATTACGTAAGGCGTGAACGTAAATAACCCGGTTTTCTGGCAGTCCTTTAGCACGGGCAGTCTGGATGTAGTCTTGACGCAGAACGTCCAGCATTTCTCCTCGGGTAATGCGCTGCAAGCCAGCAAAGCTGGTAACAGACAGAGCAATCGTTGGCAAAATCAGGTGCCAAGCGATATCGAGAACTTTGCCAATCGGTGATAAATCGGCGTGATTAATGCTAGTCATGCCTCCGACGGGGAACCAAGGGGTGGTGTATTGGGCAAAGATCAGCAATACTAGAGCGGTAATGAAGCTGGGAAAGCCTTGACCGGCATAGCTAATGACTTGCAAAACGCGATCGACGCCTTTGTTTTGGTGAACGGCCGCAACAATGCCTAGAGGAATCGCGATCGCCCAGGTTGCGATAATGGATGCGATCGCCATCAGTAATGTATTCGGTATCCGCTCCCACAACAAAGACGACACGGAGCGAAAATAAATAAAACTTTCACCAAAGTCTCCCTTGGTCACCACACGCACTAACCACCGCCAGTACTGCACAATCCAGGGCTTATCTAGACCGAATTGCCGCCGTAGTTCCTCAATGCGTTCTGGTGAGATTTTTGGATTTTGCCTGAGAGTGTCTAGATAGTCCCCCGGTGCCAACTGAATAATCACAAAACTCAAAAACGACGCTAACAGCAACGTCAAAAGCGCCTGCAACAGGCGCTTGAGAATGTAGAGAAATGTCTCGCTGGTCAATACACTATTTAGCTGCTGCCAAGCCGCATCCAACCCATTCTGAACTGAAGAATTTCTGGTTGAAGAAGTCATCTTTCCCTTGTTAATGGTGATTAGGAGTTGGTGGTTGGTTGGTCAGGTATGAACCACTCACCCAACCACCAACCCCTAATGACTAATACTCAACTAATGTCACCACGGGGAGATCGGGCAGCTGTTGACGCCCGCCCAAATCCCGTAGCTCGATGATAAACCCGAAACCCACGAGTTCGCAGCCAATCTGCTGTACCAGCTTCGCCGTAGCTGCTGCGGTTCCTCCCGTAGCGATGAGATCGTCTACAATCAAGACGCGACTGCCGGGATGAAAGGCATCTTGATGGACTTCTAGTTGATCCATACCATACTCCAGTTCATACTCGACTGTGTGTACAGCGGCTGGAAGTTTGCCCGGTTTACGGACAGGGATAAAGCCAGCACCGAGTTGGTACGCGAGTGGTGGTCCAATCAGAAAGCCACGGGATTCCATTCCTACCACATACTCAGCTTCTAGTCCCGCATCTCGACACTTTTGGGTGAGCGTATCGATGGTGTAGCGTAGTCCTTCAGGGTTACGCAGTAGCGTGGTGATATCCCGAAATAAAATTCCAGGCTTGGGAAAGTCGGGAATATCACGAATCAAAGACTTTAAATCCATTGGCAGGTAAATTCACTCATCTATGAAGTTTGGCTTGGTATCTGTGGCGCGATCGCATGTCCAGAACAAGTAGAACCGTCTGAGGTGACTTGCCATCTGACCCCTGCCAAATCTTACAATAGAAGATTGAACGGTTTTTGCGCGATCGGAAAACCCTCTAAAGACCTGCCTTTCGCTGGAGATTAAGTACGATTATTTTTATTATTTCAGGTATTCAGGTATAAACAACTGAAGAAAGAACTAGATGTTACTGCTTGGGGAAGGCGTTTCGTTGGGTTCATCCCGTCGAAGTCATTCCTTTCCCGACAATCGAGCATGAGGTGATAGCCTCTCCAGAGTAGAATCATCACGTAACGTCAATGGAGCAACGCCAAAATTTGGCACAAACGTTAGTGTGAGGAAGTCATCTAGAT
>DATNPC010000067.1:0-5716 GCA_036703375.1 Allocoleopsis sp. | reverse complement strand
CATCCAAATGAAGCCTGAATCTTTGGATAAATACGAGTATCCAGACGACAAGGCATGGCAGCAAAGCTGAAGCTAGTAGAAAAACAACTACCGCAATCCCATTTGAGTTGTGAGATGTCAAAGATTCAGTTTCCCGACTTCTCAGAGAAGTCGGGGAAATCGCTTTCACGAATTATTGAGGACTGCTCTAGCGAGAGTACCTTTTTTGATGGAGAATTTACCCGAATCGGTTCGCTGTATTCCTAATCACAAGCTTGCGTAATATCATTTCATTCCTTGAGATAGAAGCACCGATTAATTATCAGTGTTTAGCTGAAATCTAGTACAAGGAAACCTAAATAATAGGAGTATTCACTCATGAAAGCAGTGGTTTTTCATGGAATTGGAGATATTCGGCTAGATAATGTCCCAGAACCACAAATTCAAGACTCAACAGATGCCATTATTCGACTAACTGCTAGTGCAATTTGTGGGACAGATTTACATATGATTCGGGGGACATTCACGGGAATGAAGCCTGGAACGATTCTGGGGCATGAAGGGGTTGGCATTATTGAAGAGATTGGCTCCAATGTGCGAAATCTCAAAGTAGGCGATCGCGTTGTTGTTCCCTCCACAATTGCCTGCGGTTACTGTTCTTATTGCCGTACTGGGTATTATGCTCAGTGCGATAACGCCAATCCCCACGGACATACTGCCGGGACAGCTTTTTTCGGAGGACCAGAGGCAGCAGGGCCATTTGATGGATTGCAGGCTGAATATGCTCGAATTCCCTATGCGAATGTGGGGCTGGTGAAGCTACCCAACGAGGTGACAGACGACCAAGCGATTTTAATTTCTGACATTTTCCCTACGGGGTATTTTGGAGCCGATATTGCAGAGATTGAACCGGGAGATACCGTTGCCATCTTTGGTTGTGGGCCAGTTGGACAGTTTGCGATCGCGAGTGCCAAATTGTTTGGTGCAGGACGGATTATTGCCGTCGATACGATTAAGTCGCGCTTGGAAATGGCACGCGACCAAGGTGCAGAAGTTATTGATTTTAATGCCGAAGACCCAATTGAAGCAATCCGCGAACTAACTGGAGGAATTGGTGTAGATCGAGCGATCGATGCCGTTGGTGTAGATGCGAATGCACCTGATAGCGGGCCTGCTGCCGAAAAAGCTCAACAACAAGCCCAACAATTTCAGCAGGAGTTACAACAAATTGCTCCTAAAACTAATCCTCAAAACGGCAATTGGCATCCGGGTGATGCTCCTTCTCAAGCATTAGAGTGGGCTGTCCAGGCGTTAGCGAAAGCCGGTACGCTCTCGATTATTGGTGTTTATCCACCCACCCACAAGTTCTTCCCCATCGGCATGGCGATGAACAAAAATCTCACGATTAACATGGGCAATTGCAATCACCGCAAGTATATTCCTGAGTTAGTGGATATGGTTCGCAATGGCACAGTAGACCCCGCCAAAGTCTTGACCCAGATCGAACCGCTCATGTCTGTGCTTGATGCGTACCAAGCGTTCGATCGACGGCAATCAGGTTGGGTGAAAGTGGAGTTAGTACCGGGAGTACAGTAAGCTTTTTTGCCAATCAAAATTGTGGATTGATGCTGACTGGGAGCCTGGGGGGACGGGGAGATTAGGACTAACCAATTTCAATATGTCTTAGCTGAGTAGATGCCAGAGAAGTGTCAAACGAGGAGTGAAGTGAATGAATTTACATGAAGATGCTTTGGAGATATTGCAACGAACTAGCCGGACTTTTTATATTCCAATTAGTTGTTTACCCTCCGAGCTGCAAGCCGCTGTCGCGTCAGCCTACTTGTGTATGCGTGCCATTGATGAAATTGAAGATCATCCAGACTTACATCGTTCCATCAAGGTAAAGCTTTTACAAACTATTAGTTTCTGTTTACAGGCACAAAGAGCTGATGCTAATGTACTGGACGAGTTGTCAGTATCTTTGGATCGACAATCCCTATCGCTGGCAGAGGTCACGATTCGGATTGGCGAATGGGCAAAACTCGCACCCGAAGCGATCGCTCCTCGGATCTGCGATGCAACAGCGGCGATGGCAGATCGGATGGCTAACTGGGTTTCCTGTAACTGGGAAGTCAATACAGAGGTGGATTTAGATCGCTATACGTTTGGGGTTGCCGGTGCTGTAGGATTGCTGCTTTCTGACTTATGGGCTTGGTACGATGGAACGCAGACTAACCGTGCCCATGCTGTTGGGTTTGGTCGAGGCTTACAAGCGGTCAACATTTTACGCAACCGTAATGACGATCTGGTACGCGGAGTAAACTTCTTTCCTGTTGGTTGGAATACCGAGACTATGCAGAGGTATGCCCGCCGTAATTTAGTGCTTGCCGACACCTATACTCAGTCTCTTCCTAAAGGACCCGCTTTGGTTTTTTGTCAAATTCCCCTTGCTTTAGCCCATGCAACTCTCGACATCTTGGCTGAGGGTAAAGAGAAACTCAGCCGTAGTGATGTTGTTGCCGTGATTGAGGAGGTGACGAGCAGCAAGTAAACTGTTGTGTATTTAATTTGCCCGTTGATATTCAACTGATGTCTTGTGGAATGGACAACTTGCCTATCCAAACTACGCAATTTATAGCAAAAGGCAGATAGCAGAAGGTTTATTACTGATACGTGGTCGTTTGAGCCGTTAGATCTGTCCTAACCTTTATGGCAGCAGCTATAAATGCTGATTAGCTTATTAAGAACTTTCCATTTAAATCCAATACTTATATGCCTCGCGCTACTTCAGTAGAGCAGGTGCATAAGAGCGTTTTTTTGTGCGAGATAAACCTCTTCCATCAGCTAGATGAAACGTGTAGAAATTAATTTCAACATTGATGATGTAATTTCCCGATCGCAATAGGCTTTGTCCTAATCCAAATGCGAGCGTTTCATCCCTACACTATCGCGTGAAAACAAAAGCAAAAGAATTGGAGAATTAACCAATGACAACTACAGCGGCTGATGTTCTTGTAGATACCCTCATTGACTGGGGTGTTGATACCATTTTCGGTCTTCCTGGAGATGGTATTAATGGCATCATGGAAGCGCTTCGCCAGCGCTCTGATAAAATTCGATTTATCCAAGTACGCCATGAAGAAGCGGCAGCGTTCATGGCTTCTGCGTACTCGAAATATACAGGTAAACTGGGTGTCTGCCTTGCCACATCGGGACCGGGTGGTATCCACCTGCTCAATGGTCTTTATGACGCCAAGATGGATGGTCAGTCAGTATTGGCAATCACGGGTCATCACTTCCACGACTTGATTGATACTCACTCCCAGCAAGATGTAGACCTTGACAAGGTATTCATGGATGTTACGGTCTACAACGCTCGTGTGATGGGACCGACTCATGTAGAGACGGTAACAGATATCGCTTGCCGCGCAGCTATCTCTTATCGTGGTGTTTCTCATATTAATTTTCCAGTTGATTTCCAATCCCAAAATGCTCACAAAAAGCTTTCCATGCATAATGTTCGCCATCACACGTCAAGTGTGAGAGCCAATAGAGCTGGATTGCCCAGTGAGGATGACTTGATGCGCGCCGTTGAGGTTCTCAATGCTGGCAAGAAAATTGTAATTCTGGCGGGCCGTGGTGCTTTGGGGGCAACGGCTGAACTGGAACAGTTGGCTGAAACGCTAGGGGCACCCATTGTAAAAGCGTTGCTAGGTAAAGCGGCAGTATCAGATTTTAGTCCCTACACCACAGGTGGAATTGGTTTAATTGGCACGAAGCCCTCCCAGGATGTGATGGAGGACTGCGATACCCTGTTCCTCATCGGGACTTCGTTCCCTTACATGGAGTTTCTCCCCAAGCCGGGACAAGCACGAGGGGTTCAGATTGATATTGACCCACTGCGGATTGGCTTGCGTTATCCCGTTGAGGTGGGGTTAATCGGTGACAGCATTCGCACCCTGCGCGCACTCCTACCAATGCTGAAGCGTAATGAGGATCGGAGCTTCTTGGAAAAGGCTCAATCCGACATGAAAGATTGGTGGAAGTTAATGGAAGAACGGGGGACGCGGCAAGATAAGCCGATGAAACCCCAAGTGGTTGCGTGGGAACTGGGTAAACGGTTATCCGACACTGCGATCGTTTCCGGGGATTCAGGCACGAATACAGCGTGGTGGGCGCGTCAAATTCCTGCCAAAGTGGGTCAAATGCACTCTGTCGCTGGAATGATGGCGACGATGGCTTGTGGTCTACCTTATGCGATCGCAGCCCAAATCGCCTACCCCGATCGCCAATGCATTGCCTTTGTCGGGGATGGCGGCTTCTCGATGTTGATGGCGGAGTTTATGACCTGTGTCAAGTATCAGCTTCCCATCAAGATTGTCATCATCAAAAACAACACGTTGGGTCAGATCAAATGGGAGCAGATGGTTTTTCTGGGCAATCCAGAATACGGCTGCGAACTGCAACCGATGGACTACGCTGCTTTTGCACGGGCTTGCGGTGGAACGGGCTTCACGATTGATGACCCTGCAACTTGCGGCGAAATGCTCGATCGCGCACTGGCGACGCCAGGGCCAGTGATTATCGAAGCGGTGGTTGACCCTTATGAGCCACCCTATCCCGCTAAAATTACTCTGAAACAAGCGGCTGGATTGACTGAAGCTTTGATCCGAGGTGAACCTAACCGCGAAAGGATTGTCCTCACGGCGGTATCGGATAAGGTGCGAGAGATGATCTAGACTGCAGTGACAGCTCCCACACTAATCCGAAACGGATATAGTGAGGGCAATCATGCCAGCGAATATGCAGCTTTTTTGGTACTTTCTCGCCGCAATTGGAACAATCTTGCGAGGTGTTGTGAGCGCTGACTGGGACAACCAACAAACCAGCATTCTCGGCTTTGTCTGTCAGTATCGACAGGAAGCGACGCCAACCTGTGTGTTTTCTTGAGTTGAGGTAATGTTTTCTTCTGACTGTAATAATCGGGGTTGTCTCGAAGCTCTGGTAGGTGACAGACAAGAGGGCAAGCATTAACAGGAGAACGATTTTGCTCGTACCAATTAAACCTATCAGCCAACAGGTAATTGTACTGAGCGCACAACATTGACAGCCATCTGTCTAGTTCTATGGCTTGGTGTTTTGTTGGTCGTAGTTTGTACTGGTAAGCAGTTCTCACTTGTTCGTTAATTGGTGTTACTGTTTTAGTATACACCAGTTGAGAGACTTTCCCGGATGAAAAATGATTTTGTTTCTAGAGGGCGTTCTGTATCAGACTTAAAAGCTCATCTGGTACTGACAACAAAGTCCCGGAAAAACCTATTCACCAAAGAAATGCTAGACCGCTTGCACGAAGTCTTTGAGGATTTACTAGAAAAATGGGAGTGTCGGGTAATTGAATTTAATGGAGAAGAAAATCACGTTCATCTACTGTTTCAATACCACCCTGGGATTGAACTGAGCAAGCTTGTAAATAGTGTCAAAACCGTTACCAGTCGTAGATTACGCTCTGAGTTTGAGGACAGGGTTAATAGCTTTTATTACAAAGACGTTCTGTGGAACGGGTCTTACTTCATAGCCTCTTGTGGAGGTGTAACCGTGTCGGCATTGAAGAAGTATATTGAAGGTCAAGACTCGCCAGATTAATTGGTTGCTTCCGTCCCTACAGCAACCCGCCTATCCATCCCGACACCAAGCGGAGTACCGCTCTCTTTGTGGGGCTTCCGGCGAAGAAAGCTAA
>DATNPC010000066.1:0-6162 GCA_036703375.1 Allocoleopsis sp. | reverse complement strand
TGGCAATCACTACGTTTTTAATCTTCCTACTCACTAATTTAGCCAGTTCGTCACTACAGCCAAGTGAGCGCAACCGAACCGCAAGTGGCGGATTGTCCGACATAAAACTCAAGCTAGCGGCCTACCACAAGCACTACGAGTCAGATGTAGGCCCTCTTCCCAAACCTCCTTTATCTCCCTATTTCCTCGCGTTCTCTGCTCTGCGAACTCTGTGCCTCTGTGGTTCGTCTCAACAATGTTCGGCGAACAGCGATCGGCGAGCGATCGGCCACTGTTAAAATACTGCTCAAATACAGCTAAAAGTGCTTGGGTTTGAGCAAAAGCCGCATCCAAATCTACCGAACTACCTCGATCCCAAACCCCAGACTCCGGCTCGTGGTCGATAAAATAACCAAACAACATCTGGCAATCTTGGCGATACTTTCGAGTATGCAGAATATGACAGTGCCAAACGCGATCGATTTCCTGGGTTGGCACCAACAAAACTTCAGGATATAGGTAACTAACGAATAAAAATGCCTTGTAGCAATCGATCGCCTTCAACGCTTGTCGTTCAGTCCACCCGTAACCGTTTTCCGGATGCATTAGCTTAGCAGCTATTGCCGATAGGTCAAGCGCCCTCAGCTTTTCCAGGCAGGCTAACGCTTGTGCAGATAAAGCTTCCTTAACAGCTACCATACGTTTAACACCTCACTTTCCACCTTTTGAATGTCCCTAATATGACAAGAGGCTCTGGCAACTAGGTTCGCTGTGTATTGAGGACTCACGCGGCAGGGAGGCGTTTTCGGCAACTCCACATCTGTGAACGTGCTTGCACAGAAGATGGGAATTTAAACTCATCTTGTACCTACCATGCAACAATTGGGGTCTCTAGCTCCCTATGTAGCTGTATAAAAAACTGGTCACTAGCCACTGTTCACTGCTCGCTGAAGATGACTCCAAAAGCCCGTAAACAATTTGCACAACATTGGCTGCGTAGCGAGCAAGCGCTCGATAGCATCGTTGCCGCAGCTGACTTACAGCCGAGCGATCGCATTTTGGAAATTGGCCCTGGTACCGGCATTCTCACTCGTCGGTTATTATCGGCTGTCCAGGCACTCCTTGCCGTAGAGATCGATCGCGATTTATGCCAACTCTTAGTAAAAAAGCTCGGCTCTATTGAGAACTTCTTACTGTTGCAAGGCGACTTCCTCACCCTAGACGTAGACTCTCAACTAACGGCGTTTCCCAAGTTCCAAAAACCCAACAAAGTTGTTGCCAATATTCCCTACAACATCACTGGCCCAATTTTAGAAAAGCTACTGGGTACGATCGCTCATCCATCCCCGGAACCGTTCGATCTGATCGTACTCTTAGTGCAAAAAGAAGTGGCGCAACGGTTGTACGCTAAAGCTGGTTCCCGAGCCTTCGGTGCCTTATCGGTACGAGTTCAGTACGTGACAGAGTGCGAACTCATCTGTGATGTACCCGCTAAAGCCTTTTCTCCTCCTCCGAAAGTCGATTCGGCTGTCGTGCGGTTGCGTCCCCGACTGGTGAACCCCCCAGCCGATAACCCCAAGCAATTGGAAACCTTAGTCAAAGTCGGCTTTTCAAGCAAGCGGAAAATGTTGCGAAATAATTTGCAATCGCTACTCGAACGGGATAACCTGACGCACTTGCTGGAACAATTAGAGATAAACCCGCAAGTCCGCGCCGAAGACTTAAGCGTTGACCAATGGGTAGCCCTGAGTAATCTGATTCATCTTCAACCGCAAGCGTTAGAATCCTAATCCAAAATCCAAAATTAACTAATGCGCTCCTATTCTTTAATTGCCCCTGCCAAAATCAATCTGTATCTAGAAATTTTAGGCGATCGCCCCGATGGCTATCACGAGCTGGTGATGATTCTCCAGAGCATTGAGTTAGCAGATCGAATCGACTTGCGTGCGACTGGCACGGATACCATTCTCGTCCACTGCGACAATGCCCAAGTGCCGACAAACCAAACCAACCTCGCCTATCGAGCCGCAGAACTGATGGCAAAGCAGTTTCCGAGTATGTTCGCCAAGTTCGGCGGGGTGGAAATTACGATCGCAAAACACATTCCCGTAGCAGCAGGACTAGCCGGTGGCTCGACGGATGCGGCAGCGGTTGTGGTGGGATTGGATATGATGTGGCAGCTGGGACTAACTCAGCCAGAATTACAAGATTTAGCCGCCCAGTTGGGTTCTGATGTTCCGTTTTGTTTGGCGGGTGGCACGGCGCTTGCCACAGGCCGGGGCGAGCAATTAACCGCATTGCCCGGTTTGGATTCTCTTTACGTTGTGTTGGCGAAAGACCAGAATCTGATGATTTCCACCCCTTGGGCGTATCAAGCCTATCGTGCTCAATTTGGTCATACCTACGTGCGCGATGTCGAGAGTCTAGAAGCTAGAGCCGATCGAGTGCATTCGGGTCAAATGGTACAAGCGATTTACAACAAACAGGGCGTGCAGGTCGGTCCGCTGTTGCACAATGATTTAGAGAAAGTGGTCTTGCCCACAACGCCTCAAGTGTTGCAGCTGAGGGAAGCGTTTGCCAGTGCGGGGACGTTAGGAACGATGATGTCGGGTTCTGGGCCAACGGTGTTTGCGCTGGCAGAGTCGGAGGCGCAGGCGCAGGAGATTCGGCAAAAGGTGAGGGCGATGATTCCTGACCCTGATGTAGAGTTTTGGGTAACGCGCTTTACCAATCGAGGAATTCAGGTGATTTCTGCTGTGAGTTGAGCTGATGCACAAATTTAGGCTGAATAGCACTGGCTTAAGAAAATTCATCATACCAATCAACCCTTGTGCAGGGGGTGTGGGGGAGGCACTTCGTCCCCCACTGGGGGGTTTGGGGGGCAACGTCCCCCAAG
Source organism: Allocoleopsis sp. (assembly GCA_036703375.1). Classification (GTDB taxonomy): domain Bacteria; phylum Cyanobacteriota; class Cyanobacteriia; order Cyanobacteriales; family Coleofasciculaceae; genus DATNPC01. Next base: position 3,287 of record DATNPC010000066.1, on the reverse strand, counting down.
TCTGGGTTTTTCCAAAAGGAACAATCGATTTTAAGTCAGTGCCATTCGACTTAAGATGTTGATTAATAATCGTAGAGCCATGACTAATTCAACTCCCACACAAAACCCCAACGATAAGCTAACAACTTCGCCAGAAAAATTGCCGAGTCCATTGCGCTGCTTGAGTGGTGCCTTGATTTCTGGAGGATTTGCGATCGCGCTTTACTTCGTTTCCTCGTCGATTGCTCATAGCTTTGGCAGTAAGCCGATTGCCTCGACCAACCCGACGGCGATTAATATTGCGATCGCGGTTCGTACCCTAGTTGTCGGCATCAGCATGTTGGCAACTTTTGTTTTTAGTTTAGTCGCGGTTGGTCTGATTGCAGTGGCGATTCAATCTTCTATTCAATCCCTGAAAAATCGTAACGCGTCACAATCCGATTCTCAATAGATGGCTGCTATTCAGAGAGGATTGTTGCCCTGATGCCAGAAATAAATTAATGGCGATTTTGAGGATGACTAAGTCAATAGAAGCGAGGTAAAAAACTTGCTAAACGATTGACTCTTTTTCGGATAGCCATGCTAGTATTTACGTCTCACTTATCAAAATATAAGTGATATGAACATCCTGTCGATTGCCTCAAATTTTACGATCGCAAGGCTGAAAAAATATCTGCATGACCTGCGGAGACTGGGCTTGATTTACCAGGTTCTCGCTAAGGCACTTGACCTTCAAATGGTGACACGAGAGCAATTAGCAAGGGAGGTAGATAAATACCACACTCTATCATTTGGTGGTGAAGAATCAATTCTTGCTCATGAACCGGTGGGGGTTGAGGAAGTTCCGGACATCATTCAACCCATCATCGGTCAAGTTACTTTACAAAAGCCCTTTGTCGCTGAAGTCAGAAATGTTCAATTAATTGGCAGTGCTGCGATCGGATTTGATGAACATAACCGGATTCTGGCTGAGACAATTTGGCCGACAGAACCGAATACAATCCCATCCTTTGAGGACTTACACGTCCAAAGTTTTATTGTTAAAAAAAACGCTAGAGTAGAAAACGTTAAATTCGATTTAGCTTGCTCTCTGGTCAATCGATTTAACAAAGTTTACGGTCACTGGATGATAGACTGCTTAATGCGTCTAGAAGGACTGGAATACTATGAAAAGCAAACCGGTCAAAAGCCTGTATTAATTATTTCTCCAAATCCAACGCAATGGCAAGTCGATTCCCTCAAGCTGCTTGGGTATGAACCGGATAATTATATTGAGTGGAATCACAAAAAAGTCAATATTCAAAAACTTATCGTTCCATCGTTTCGACGGCAAGGCGGATGGGCTGAACCGTCTGCATGCCAGTGGCTGAAGGAACTAATGCTGAGCAATCTTCCAGCTGGCGAGACACCAAGATTTCCGATTTCACCCAGAATATATATTGCACGACCTAATGGTGCAGGTCGTCAAATTATGAATGAAGAAGAAGTATTAGAGGTACTGACTCCTTTAGGCTTTGTTAGCTATACTCCGGAAGAAATGAGCTTCTCAGAAGAAGTCAGGCTCTTTTCCCAGGCTGAAGCGATTGTTGCGACTCATGGGTCGGGTTTAATCAATATGCTGTTTTCGCAAAAGAAGCCTGTAATCATTGACCTGTTTAGTTCGTGGTATTCTCCAACTTTTTTTAGATTATCAGCTTCACTAGGTTTTAAATATGCTTATCTTCAATGTCAACCTCATGGTCTAGACATGACTCAAATGAGGGGAAATATGATTGTGGATGTGGCGAAACTGAAGCGATTGTTAGATAAAGTGATGGATTAATGCTGACATCTTGCACCTTTCTCAATAATTGTAGGGTGGGCATTGCCGAATAGAACTTAAAAACTTGATTCTCTCGTTGGTCGGCAATGCCCACCCTACATCGGCAAGATTGTTGAAAGTGGTGCAAGACCCCCATGAGAAAAATGAAAACGGGGCAACCACGGGGGGATTGCCCCTACAGGCAGTATTCGTGCGTAAGTCCTGGTTATTCTTTAGCTTGTATCCGTCTCAATAACTCATAAAACGGCTTCCAATCATCCTCCTGAACGATTGGCTCCCAAACGGATTCAATGACAGGCCGAAGTAACGCCGTTTTCGGATTCTTCTCTCGCAGCCGCTGAGCAACATCTTCTAGTTCATCATTGGATAAGCTTTGCAGAAGATGATGATAGGCTTCTCGCCACTTCACGAGCAAGGGTAAGTATTCCTCCGATTCGACAAAGGATTGTTCAGTAAAAATCTGACCCATATCATCTCGCCAACTGGGGCTAAACTGTTCCGCTAATTCAGCAAAGAAGGCATGATAACCGACCTGGCTCCGTTTGAGCCATTGAATCGTTAACCCCAACAACTCTTGTGCGGATTGTTCCGGCAACTGCTCAAACCCCAGTTTATTCATCATCAGTTGCCGATAATGGACGTAATATTTCTCCCCAAACTGAGCTAATGCGGCTTCCGTATCGGCTTGGGGAATCACAGATGATAAGGCTTGCTGGAGCATTTCTAAATTCCACCGACAGATATCCGGTTGGTTGCTGTAACTGTAGCGCCCAAAATAGTCAAAGTAAGCAGCGGTAAAATACGGGCTATAGGTTGGGATAAAGGCATAAGGTCCATAATCGAAACTTTCCCCCGTAATCGACATATTGTCAGTGTTGAGAACAGCATGGCAAAACCCAGCAGCCATCCACTGCGCGACTAATTGCGCGACTCGTTCTACCAACTCGGCATAGAACTGTATGTATTGTTCCGTTGCTTCCCCCTTACTGAACAGAGCAATCTTTGGATAATACTGCTCAATTACATGGTCTAAAAGCTTTTGGATTAAATCGGGGCGCTTAAAGTAGTGCAACCGTTCAAACGTACCGAACCGAATGTGAGAACGGCTAAAACGCACCATGACAGAGGAACGGGTGGGAGAGGGTTCATCTCCTCGCCACAACCGCTCTCCCGTTTCAATCAAACTCAGACAGCGAGAAGTACGGACACCAAGAGCGTGTAAGGCTTCAGCCGCCAGCACTTCCCGAACACCTCCCTTGAGTGTGAGTCGTCCATCCGCCCCTCTAGAGTAGGGAGTTGTGCCAGAACCTTTGGTGCCAAAATCGTAGAGTTCGCCATTAATACCCCGAACTTGACCGTAGAGAAAACCTCTGCCATCTCCTAACCTGGAGTTGTATTCACCGAACTGATAGCCGTGGTAGCGCAAGGCTAAAAAAGGCCGCACTCCCTGAAATTTGCCAAAGGATTGGATAAAATCAGCGTCTGT
>DATNPC010000065.1:0-9402 GCA_036703375.1 Allocoleopsis sp. | reverse complement strand
GATGGGAACTTCCGCCGGATTTGCCCCAAAAAACGTGGGAGTTACAGTAATTAGTCCGTCTGCAATTGCCATAAAATGCAGAACCAGATGATGCCCCTCCAGTCGCCAGCCCCAAGGATTGATAGTTGGATTACCGAAGATAGTGAAAGCATACTGCTGGGGGTCGCGGAGGTGGGGAAAGCGATCGATTTGGCGCAAGACGTTTTCCAATTGCATGATGTTGTGCGCTTTTTGGTAGCCGACCTCGCTGAGACTGAATTGGAGCAATGCCTCTGCGGCAGCACGTTGTTCTGCTGTCATTTCCTTGAAAGCAAGTCCTTGCCGCTGCCGGGGTCGATAGTCCCAGTTGAAACGCTCGCTGCTTGAGAAGGGGAAAACGGTGTGCTGATGCTGTTCCGGGCTGAGGGTATTGAGGAATGCGCTGGCACGTAATGCCATCGTATTTTGTGACTGTTCGAGTGGCATTTCCACCTCCATTGGAGAATCAACACGGGTATTGGAATAATTCCAATGTCCTCCTGAACGCAACTTGTATAATCGATCGCACCACACCGCCATCAACCCGTGGAGCTATTCGGACGTTTATCGACTTTATCGCAGCTACGTCAAGCTGAGGCTAGACTTGCTGGAAGGGAAAAGGTGAGGTTAAAGCCGTCTCAATAACGAAAGAATTGAAGGATGAGCTGTATGAGAAATCTCTATCTCATCACCAGTCTTTACGACGAAGGGATGTATCCGTCGAGTTTTCGCGTTGTGGAGGCAGAATCCGAACTGGAAATAGCCCAGCATATGCTCAACCATCCTAGCCAATGGCAGTGGTTTTTAGAGCGGTCTTATCCCAGAGATTGGCAACGACCAAGTTGGAGAATGGGTTCGCTTTGGGATTGCGTTCAAGACCCGACGATGACCCCAGAAAGATTGCTGGAATTGATTAATATGACGAGGGTAGATGGAGATTCTGATGCTCAATTAGCGATTCACAGGATTACCGTTGACAAACTCTCTACCGTTAATACTGACCCTTGGCTGAAACGAGAATGAAACTAGAAAATTTATCGACAGAAACTCTAGATAAAATTAAGTCAGTGCGATGGGACAGGATTATTGAAAAGCACGAAGGCCCAGAAGATTGGGAGTCGGTTCTGAGATATTACGAACCAGAGTTCCTGGAAATTGAGGGACGTTGGGTGCTTCTGCCCGTCGAGCGATCTGCGCTTCGCAGCAGCGCTTCGCTATCGCACCATCCTAATATCACGATTTTGCGTTCGATTTGGAGTGCAGATGGCAATTCGCTGACAGTGTTTCTCAAGGATACCACCTATGATGACGACTCTTTTTTCTCTGGCTTTATGGCGGTCTGCGATCGCTTGAAGGGAGAAGATTTTTTTCTAGCAATTTTATATCACGAATGGTTTGTTATTGAACGAGCCGAAGTTTTTGAACCCTGACCGACATACGTGCAGAACAAAAATCCCTTGGCACGAGGTTGATACACCTAAGCTGGAGAAAATATTGAGGAAATAGGTTCAGGACCACTGCCGCCCAACCTCTTGAATAGCACGAGCGGTTTGAACTCAAGCATCATCGCCGCCAAGGGCGATGATAACAGAGCTTAACGTTAAGATATCTTCTAAAACGACTGCTATACAAAGGCGTAATCAGGAAATGGCTCAAGTCCGATGGCGTTTCACTACAGAGGATGCTCGAATCAAGCTGGCTCGCCTTTATCCTCAACCCAGCATTTTAGTCTAGACACGCTACTACGTTGGAATCGGATGGACTTGCCTGCTGATTTCACATAATCCACTTTCAACCTGAAGTACTGTGAATCCGAGTCTTCGGGCGAGATGGAGCATAGTTTGATTGGTGTTGAGCACTGTAGCTCGCAAGCAGCGAATACCATTGGCTTGACAGATGGCGATCGCCTTCTCAGTCAGCTTACGCCCCAGCCCTTGCCCTTGCCACGCATCGGCAACCAACAATGCAAACTCTGCAACGCCAGGTTCTATACAGATCAATCGTACAACACCCAGTTCTTTGTCGTGATTCGGGTGTTGGATAGCTGCGATCGCCAACTCCCGTAAGCGGTCATAGTCTGTCCACTGCGATACCTTTCGCTCAGTTAGCTTCTTTTGATTCACAGCTTTGAAGAAGCGCTGGTAGAGCGACTCAGAAGAACAGGCAAAAAGGAATTGCTGATGTAGGGCTAGGTCAGTTGGCTGCAAATTTCTCAACAAAACTTTTGTCCCATTAGGGAGCGTCCAATTTTCTGGAGGCATCTGTACTTCAAAGCTGGTCGAGTTCATCGTCCTTATATACTATCCCGATAGTATTGCAATCTAGCAGTGAATTCCTTTTTCTCGAACGTTTTGAGAAAAAGGAATTCACTATTATTACTTAAATAATTTTGATTAGCCTGTGAAGTTAAGATGGCTTCAACTCGGATTTCATGCCGCCACCAATAACGCCACGCTCCCATTGCCGGATGAATAATCTTCGATCGTGCTGTCGCTTTTGACCAGTAGGCGACGCCAGCTCATAGGGCTGATGCCCAGCAATACCACTTTGAGCTGGTAGATGACAGGTTCGGATGAATCAGACATCTTCGCCATCTTACCGCGTCGCCTGCTCTATCTCCCTCGAAAAAATCGCTTTCCAAGCTCAATCATAAAAAAGCCTGGTTGCTCATTAGCAACCAGACTTAAGACCTAGTGAATGTTACTACCCAAAAGAATTGGTTAGGCAGCAGTTTGGTCTAAATTAACTTTGACGACCTTATTCTTTTCTTCCTCAGCCTTGGGCAGTGTCAGATTCAAGATACCGTCTTTGTACTCAGCCTGTACTGAAGCTGTAGTCATAAAGCTCTGGTTGCTGCTGACAAGCCGTTGAGCTTATTCGATAACAGCCGAAACGACTTCTATGTCAGAAGCACTCCTCAATTCGGGAAGCTTGGGAATCGGACTTGAGGGTAGAACGTCCACTGTGATTGGAGCGATCGCTTCTGTTACCTCGTTACCCTCTACCTGATTAATTGGTTCATCAGAAACGATCCAACTCAAAAATCTCGCCGAACTATCCATCGGCTGAACGTGGAGATAAACAGCGACGGATTGAATTTGCGAGTGTCCTAATGTATGCTGCACCAAATGTAGGGGCGCTCCTCGCTCTAGAGCATGAGAAGCGTGGGCGTGTCTCAACCAATGGGGACTGACTGGCGCGTCAATCCCTGCTTTTTGAGCCGCCGCTCGGACAATTCGCATCACCATCGAGCGGCTTAAATGTCCTCCTTGTTTGCGCGAGGCAAACACGGGGTCACTAGCACTCGCCGTCCCTCTTAAACGTTCCACAGCCATCCATACGGGAGTCGGAAGTCCAAGGTAGCGAGTTTTCCCGCCTTTTCCCCGCACCACCAGTTGTCCCCCGCCCTCTTTGGCAACCAAATCGCGCCATTTCAAGCCGCAAATCTCGGAAACTCTTAACCCCGTTGTATAGGCCAACAGCAGCAAAACTTTGTTGCGATCGCTCGTCGCATTCTCGATTAACCGCACAACGTCCTGCTGGGTGAGCAACCGTTCGGCTAAGCGATTGCGAACTTTAGGAGGCTTCAGTTTCAACGCTACATTAACGGGGCAATAGCCCGCTTCGTGGGCAAAGCGAAACAAAGATTTCAACGTATTGACTATCCGAGCCAGGGTTGCAGATGCTAAGTCTCCGCGACTGTCAACATACCTGTAGAGGTCTACTAAAGTCACTGCTGTTAAAGGCTTATTGACCCAAGCTAGGAACTTCTCTGCTTCCTCTCTATAGACAGCACGGGTGCGATCGCTTTTGGCGTGCAACCACATCCACAACAGCTCTTGGTTTTCCACGCCTTCTTCTGGCGCAGAGCGCTCGGGAGCCTTTTGTTTGGCTCTCATGAATTCCTAATGCAAATAAACACATGATTTGGTTGCATTCACTCTACCACATGCTTCAGTCTCAAAAACGTCAACTCGCTGCCATCTGCTCCATCTTTCTGATGGAATCAAAGTGCGCTTGCGGCTTTTTGTGTCGATGAATTACGCGCTCAATATTGATACATTAAGCATGTAGGGATGAGTTCACTCCATGCTAGAAGCCAAACCAAGAGCGATCGCAAACGAAGACGATCTCATCCAAATCTGCGATCGCTCGCCAATTCTCACAAGTCTTCATGCGGATTGGAAGGGCATTTTCCTGGGACATTTCCGCACACCCGCCTATGAATCTCCTGAAATTTGCACTCCCTTTTGGCATGGTCTTCTTATCTTCCCAAAAACCGAGGCTCCAATTCAGGCACGGCGAACCCTAGACGGGAAAATTCGGCACGAGCAAGTGGTTGAAGGAGATATAGTCATTACTCCTGCCCAAGTTAGTCATCGTTCTTGTTGGAATGCAGAACATGACTTTATTGTTATCGCTATTGCTTCTGATGTCTTCGCCCGTGCTGTTGATGAATCGGCTGAACCTTCTGATGTTGAGCTATTGCCCCACTTTTCCACATCTGACGGGCTAGTTCTGCAAATTGGGCTGGCACTTAAGGCAGTGTTAGAAAACAATCCTAAAGGGAGTCGTCTTTACGCTGAGACAATGGCCAATGCTCTAGCCGTTCATCTGTTACAAAGCTACTCGGCACACCAACCCATTCTACGCGAATATAATGGGGGTCTTTCCAGACACCAATTACGACAAATCATTGACTACATTAATGACCATCTCAACCGAGATTTAAGTTTAGCGGAACTGGCGGCGATCGCGCAGATGAGTCCCCATTATTTTACACGCTTGTTTAAACAGTCAACGGGCTTGACTCCGCATCAATATGTGATTCGCCGTCGAGTCGAACGGGCTAAAGAATTACTTATAAACAGAGAACTCAGTATTGCTGAGGTAGCCTACAGCGTTGGTTTTGCCAACCAGAGCCATCTCAACCGTCACTTGAAACGTTTACTAGGCGTGACTCCTAGACATATTCGCCAAAGATGACAAGAACATACAAAAAATTGGACGAATCTACAAGACGCTCTAAAGTAAAAAGGTAATTCTGGGTAATGTAGAGTTACAAGCGAGTGGGCAATGAATACCGTCAAAATTACTTCTACTATTGTGGGCAGCAGCGCAACAGAAATCGCTCAAAAAATAGCAGATGGAGAACTTTGGGCCAGTGAAGTCGTTGAGGCGCACATTCAACGCATTGAGGAGGTTAATCCTCGTTTAAATGCCGTAATTATCCCTCTATTTGAGCAAGCGCGAGCGCAAGCTAAAGCCGCCGATGAAGCTCGCTCTAGGGGAGAAACACTCAGACCTTTACACGGAGTACCCATCACCATCAAAGAGTCATTTGATGTAGCGGGGACTGTCTCCAACATGGGAATTTCGGCTCTCACTCAAACGGCAAAGCAGGATGCACCACTGGTCAAAAGACTGCAACAAGCCGGAGCGATTATTTTAGGCAAAACCAATGTCCCCCAGTTACTAGCATCGAACGAATCGGATAATCCCGTCTATGGTCGCACCGTGAATCCCTGGAACCCGGAACGTTCTCCAGGGGGCAGCAGTGGCGGTGAAGCGGCGATTATCGCGGCTTTGGGTTCGTGTCTTGGCTTGGGGAGTGATATCGGTGGGAGTGTGCGGATGCCTGCCCATGCCTGTGGGATTTGCAGCCTGAAACCGACATCGAGTAGATTATCGATGGTCGGTCACGTACCCCTGTTGCCCGGTCAAGAAGCGATACTGGCACAACCCGGACCAATGGCACGGACTGTTGCTGACTTGAACCTGGCGATGAAAGTTCTGGCGGCACCGGGACAGGAAGTGTTTGACCCCAGTATTCCTCCCGTACCTTGGCGCGAACCAACTGATGTCAAGCTGGAAAATTTGCGAATCGCTTTTTTCACAGATAACGGCATCATGGCTCCTTCCCCTGCCGTGCGGAGGGCTGTGAGAGAAGCTGCCCTTTCACTAGAAAAGTGGGGTGCGATCGTGGAAGAGTGGACACCTCCAGACTTGCTTAAAGCTATACAGTTATACTTCCAACTGTATGGTGCAGATGGTGGAGTAACGTCTAAAAGACAGTTAGGTAATAGCAAAACGCATCCACAACTTAAGCAGACCCTTCAAACTGTCTCTCTGCCAAAACCTTTACTCAAAGTTATTGCAGCAATCTCTGGATTCATGGGGCAGCCACTCATCGCTAAGCTTTTTCCTTATATCGGCGAAATATCGGTGAGCGACTACTGGCGGGTTATTGATGAACGTAACCGCTACCGTGCCGCTTTTATGGCAGCAATGGAAGCTAAACAATTTGATGCGATACTCTCTCCAGCTTGCGCTCTGCCAGCGCTGACTCATGGTAGTGGCTACTTTCTGATCCAGGATGCGACTTATACCATCCCGTACAATTTACTGGGTATGCCCGCAGGTGTGGTATCGGTTACGCGGGTACGTGCGGGTGAAGAAAGCGATCGCTTACCCAGTACTCAGTTAAGTGAGCAAACAGCGTCCAAGGTGGAACAAGGGAGTGTTGGCTTACCTGTGGGCGTACAAATTGCAGCGCGTCACTGGCGTGAGGATATTGTTTTAGCGGTGATGGCAGCGATAGAAGAACATTTCCAGCCGCAACCCGATTATCCGGCTCATCCACCTGATTAGAGTACGAGCGATCGCTCTATCCTTTCATCTGCCTGAGTGAAGAGCTGCGAGGGGTTGGTGAGAGCGTATTCGCTGCCCTGAACAAGAGTGCCAATCTCTCCAACTGTCCTACGAAGGCTCAAGTCACTACTACTCTCAACCCAGGTTTTTAATCACAACTGGTAGACTTTCCAGGAAACTGGTCACAATAAGCCCTATTGCAACACGGATTTCGGCAAAACTCAGGTTAATCGAAGCGCTGTTGCCAAAGGATTTATGAACGACACCAGTAAAATTGCGAAAACCGAACGCTCTCGCTCACGATTGGCGGCAGTGATTCAATTTGTTCCTGCCGCACTCGTCATCCTTCGCTTTTTCATCGGACCGTTACTACTCCTCAATGCGATTGATGGCGAGACAGATGCCTGGTTCATTGTTGGGTTTGTAGCAGCGTTTCTCTCAGATATCTTTGATGGTGTCATCGCACGCCGTCTCGGTGTTAGTACAGCTTCCCTGAGAAGGGCTGATAGTTGGGCTGATGTCTGCCTGTATATTTGCGTTGGAATCAGTGCTTTTTTGGTGCATTCTGATGTGATTATCGCCTTCTCTCATGGGTTGAGTGCGGTAGTGGGCATTCAATTGATTTGGTGGGTCGTCAATTTAGCCAAATACGGTCAACCCGCCAGCTATCATACGTATTCAGCCAAAGCCTGGGGAGTTACACTGTTTGTTGCCACGATCGCTCTGTTCGGTTTTGGTTATGGTGGATTAACGCTGAGTCTTGCGATCGCAGTGGGTATTATTCACACCGTGGAAGAAATTTCCATGACGTTAATTCTTCCTCAGTGGACTCATGATGTATTGAGTATTGTACATGCACTCAGGTTGCGCCAATCTTACTGAAGAGATGGGGATGCTGCTGAGTATCTGCTACTTGATAGTACCTTAGTAATCGTAACTGCCTTTTAGCCCAAGGCTGACGACTGTCATGGGTGCAATGTCTTCTACCTGAATGTTTTGTGCAATCTGTTGAGGGTAGATATCAGTGCTGCGGTAGAGGAATGAAACGAGAGCTTCACCCCGTTCATTGGGTGCGCCTATCTCACTGGTTTCCAGAGTGCTAACTGGATAACGGGTTTCCACCGGAGCCGTCATGGAGATATTGTTAGAGCTGATGTGGCGATAGAGAGGGTCAAACGCTCTATTGGCTGCCATTGAGAGTTCTCCTGAATAGCGAACTGTGGCAGAACGGTATGCCGGATATTGTTTGACTTCAATTTGCCCTTCGGGGGTTGGAGATGGAAATCCTTCTGGCAAGGGAGCAGCGGTAGCACTGTAGACGAAAAATGCGATCGCCACCACTGCCAGGATTCCTACGGGTAACAGTATGTTCTCTAGCTTCACAAGGAACCTCAGAAATTCATCATATTCTAAGTTTGGCAGTTTTTCACGGGGGCAGGCGTTCACCTTCCTTGGGAAGAAGCCCTTTATAGGTGAGGATTTATACTGAAGCTAGCCCATGATTATCTACCTGCACTAAATTGATAAGGCTCAAACAACAACTCATGTAACTAACGTCACTATGTTTTTGAATAAAAAAGGAAAATTTAGTTGTGAACTAGCTTCAGAAACTCTGAAGGATATCCTTCAGAACATAAAGCTACTAGCTGCTGATTTCAACAAGACAGAGGAGATTGATAAGGTTGAAAGCCAAAATAACGCAGAACTAAGGAATGAGTCAGGTATAAAAACTCATTACCTAAGGACTGAGGATATACTTGTCTTACCTTTAGACTCTCTTTTTAATGCACAAACCAAAGCAAGAGTGATAAAAATAGCCGAAGACTTTATCAGAGGTAATAAATTTGAAAATAATGCATATACTGAATTTGTTTATCAAGAGTTAATACAACTTATTGGAAGTAAAGAATTTTATACGCTCGAAGACATTACTATCAGTGATACAATTTTATTATTTGATAATTTAAAGAAGACAGTATTTGAAGATATTTCATCTACAAAAGTAGTTGTTATTCCTGTTTTAGGAGCATCCCTAAAACAGGGAGAAAGATGCATTATTGGTTCAGTCGAATTTACAAATACATCAGATTTCATTGATGAGTACAGTAATATTTTTAACACTGTTAGAAATAGTGATTATTCTGAAGTTCTTAATGACTTGGAAGAGATGTATCAAAAATCCGACTTAATAGCACAGGTGAAGATTAAGAATAGAGATACCACTATTGCCAAAAGTGTTGCGGACGAGATAATGAAAAGAGTTTATACTCTTGTCAGGCTCATTCTCCCTAGAATAGGTTATCAACATCGTTTTTTTGGTACTTTGGGAGAGGAGTATTTAGACACCAGGTACTCTTTTTTATTGAAACTGAATGATTCAAGTAATGTAACTTCTTTAGTAACTGGTCGGACAAGAAATCGTTTCTCAGATAATGAGCTTAATTTATTAGAAGAGGTAGCTGAATACCAACCTCAAAATAATACTTTTGAAACGGGAAGAAAATGGTTTAGTCAATGTGAATCTATTATCTGTAAATATGTCAAAGGAGAGGAGGTAACAGATTTTCAAAAGAGAGTATGGACAGCGCTCTATTGGCTTGGAGAGACAATGATAGAGAGGGAGGTTAACTCTCTTATCATTAAATATGCCACCTGTCTAGAAGCATTGTTCAACAGTAGAGAAGGAGGTATTAGTGAGCAAATTTCAGAGTTCACTGCTTTTGTTATTGGTGC
>DATNPC010000064.1:0-2092 GCA_036703375.1 Allocoleopsis sp. | reverse complement strand
CTCAGTCTTGCTCACAAGATGAGCATAATCAGTGAATGTGACGCAAGTGTGACGATTGTGTAACAATCCTATCGGTCAGCGGGCTAGGCATTCGGGAGTTTTAAACCAAAAAGGTACTTGTGTTGGGTATTGGACTGCCGTGCAGCTCGGCAGAAATAACTATCCAGTTGAAAAAAATTAAAACGCTGACTGTGCAAGCTTTCTTGCCTTCTGCCTTCTGCCTTCTTACTTCTTACTTCTTACACTAGATTCCACAGTGGATCGGCGATTCAATCTACGTTCTTGAGTGCCGAAGTTTCCAAAACTGTAACTTAGAAACTCCTCGGATGATGGGGTGCCAGATTAGGAACACCTATCAATCTGGCAAGCAACCATGACTCGCTCTTTCTGCTTCTATTCCCGGTTAAATACTCCAGATCGAATAAAAACTCTGTGCTTGATTGTAGCTTTACTCGGTTTAACCGCGTGCCAAGCCCTCCCGACGAACGCCGAACCCCAAACATCGAGAACGTTGTCTAGGACTCTCACCGTATCTGGGAAAGGCAATGTCAGCATCCCGACAACCATGACCCAAGTGCGCCTAGGTGTTGAAATTCAGGGGAAAACGGCTCAAGCCGTGCAACAACAGGTGCGATCGCAATCGCAAGCCGTGGTCGAACTGCTCAAAACCCGCCAAGTGGACAAACTGCAAACGACTGGCATCAGCCTCAACCCGAACTATACTTACAAAGACGGCAAGCAAAGTATCAATGGATACTCTGGTAGTAACATCGTCAGCTTCCGCATTGAAACGGAAAAAGCCGGAACGCTATTAGATGAGGCAATCGAAGCGGGAGCAACGCGCATAGATGGCGTTAGCTTTGTCGCTGCCGATGAAGCGATCGCTCAAGCTCAACAACAAGCTATCCAAAAAGCGACTGAAGATGCCAATAAACAAGCTGATGCTGCTCTCAAAGCCCTTAACCTGAAATCCAAGGAAGTCATTGGCGTTCAAATTAATGGAGCCAATCCACCTCAACCAGTAGTTTTCGCCGTTCCCAGGCCAGCTCAGCTAGCCAACGATAAGGCTGCCGACCTCCCCGTAGTGGGTGGCGAACAGAAAGTTGAACAATCCGTAACGCTGCAAATTCGTTACTAACATCAGTCAAAGGCACGAAGCGCTCAACGCTTCAGGATGCGTCCTACCCAAACAACGGTTAAAATCCCCAACAGCAACCAGATAGTGACGATCGCACCAGCAGCTATCCAGTTCCTGGGTTTAGCTTCATTCATTGCCGCCTCAGCCTGTGTGCGGCATTCGGCTAAGACATCCGAAGGAATCATTTTGAGAACCAAAATTATCCCCAACGGTACTAATATCAGATCGTCTAAATAACCCAAAATCGGAATTGCATCGGGTATTAAGTCAATCGGGCTGAACGCATAAGCAACAACGAAGCCTGCAAAAACCCTTACATACCAAGGTACTCTAGGGTCTTTACAGGCTAAATAAATAGCGTAGGTTTCTTTTTTGAGCTGCTTAACTCGTTGTTTCCATATCTGCATAGCTAGCTTTTCTCTCAAGAATCTCCTAATCTAGCCGCTATGCGTCTGGCTATCAAACGTTCTGTTAAGGCGAAAACTCAATAATCGCTCTAAACCGTTGCAGCAGCGACGGGCTGTCTGAGTTCTTCTTTGAGCAACTCAGCTTTATCGGTTCGTTCCCAAGGCAGATCCAGCTCGGGACGACCAAAGTGACCATAAGCTGCAACGTCTTGATAAAAACGACCGCCGCGTTCTGCTGGCAAGCGTCGTAGATTGAAGGCTTGGATAATTCCAGCAGGACGCAGTTCAAAATGCTGCTTCACCAGTTCCAGCAAACGCTCCTCTGGAATTTTACCCGTGCCAAAGGTGTCTACCAAGATACTGACAGGTCGAGCCACACCGATCGCGTAACTCAGTTGCACTTCGCATTTCTCCGCTAAACCAGCGGCAACAATGTTTTTCGCCACATAGCGACAAGCATAAGCCGCCGAACGGTCTACTTTCGTGGGGTCTTTCCCTGAGAAAGCGCCACCCCCGTGACTGGAGTAACCCCCGTAAGTATCCACAA
>DATNPC010000063.1:0-16194 GCA_036703375.1 Allocoleopsis sp. | reverse complement strand
TGGCACCTGAAGTCACATTCGGGACTGGTAAAATAGCTGGATTTGATTTCGGGTTGAAGTCTTTCCTCACCTGTTCGGAAGGTTTTAGTATTGAGTCGCCATTATTTCTCAAAGCATCTCTCGCCACACTCCGGAAAGCATCTAAACAGCATTCCAAAAAGCAGAAAGGGTCAAATAACAGAGAGCAAGCTAGAAGACACTTGGTTCGCTGTCACGAGGCTATCGCTAATCGTAGGCGTGACTGGTTTTGGAAGCTTGCCCATAGGTTGACCGACCAGTTTGACATGTTGTGCTTTGAGACTCTAAACCTGAAAGGAATGCAACGTCTGTGGGGACGCAAGGTTAATGACTTGGCGTTAGGTGACTTCCTTCAAATCCTAGAGTGGGTTGCCACAAAGAAGGGTAAACAGGTTATCTATGTTGACCCTTGGTATCCGTCTAGCAAGACCTGTTCTTGCTGCGGTCATGTTCTAAGCGAACTGGATTTATCGGTTAGACGGTGGCGCTGTCCATCCTGTCATCAAGTCAATGATAGGGATCAGAACGCCGCTGTAAATATCAAAAGAGTCGGGAGTTCGACTCTAGGCGTAGGAGATGTCAGACAGGCTGTGCCTGCAATCTCTGTCTGATGCCTGAATCCCCCGCATTCAATCCGGGGGAGTGGCTCAACTGTGTTCTCCGCTGTGGAAAAGCGATCGATGACTCGGCAACAAAAATCTCTAATCACCCCAATCGCGGAGGTAGAAAACCTCCAAGCAGGATGGCAGGGCAGTTTAGAGTTGGTATACGCACGCGATCGCGATATCACTAAACTGATTCACAACCAAATGCGATCGCCATTAAAGGTACAGCGTCCGTTCTATCCAGAAGGGCAGGCTGTTTGTCATAGCGTGGTATTGCATACAGCAGGGGGCATTGTCGGAAGCGATCGCCTTTTCCAAACCATCCGCCTCGAACCCAATGCTCATGCCTTAATCACCACTGCTGCTGCTACTAAGGTTTATGGTAAGGGTACAGGACCATGTATCCCGCCAGAAGCCAGACAAATGATTCAAATTCAAATCGATGCCGATGCCTGTTTAGAGTGGCTTCCCCAGGAAACAATTGTGTTCAATGGTGCAGTTTATCGCCAAGACCTACGGGTAGAATTAGCTCCGGGAGCCAGTTGGTTGGGCTGGGAGATAACGCGATTTGGGCGCAGTGCTAGAGGAGAAAAGTTTTTGCAAGGCGAATGGCGATCGCATACTGAAGTTTGGCAACAAGGACGCCCTTTATGGATCGATCGACAATGGCTACCGGCAGGAGAAGAAATCTTGAATAGTCCTCACGGCTTAGCGGGACAACCTATAGTAGCCAGTCTTGCTTGGGTCGGGCAAGCCGTATCTTCAGAGATGGTAGAGCAAGCAAGAATGCTCTGGAGTGAGAAAAGTTATCGGGGAGAAGCAGGCGTCACTCCATTAATATCAGGACTTGTATGCCGATATCGTGGTTCTTCGACCTCAGAGGTGAGAAACTGGTTTACGGATGTTTGGCAGCTACTACGCCTCTCGTTTTTAAATCGTCCTGTCACCAAGCCACGAGTTTGGCAAAGTTGAGAGATTGCAGATTGAGCAACTTACCCCAACTAATAAAACTAGCCTCAGTAACCCGCTGACCAAAAATCCAAAATCTAAAATCCAAAATCCAAAATTGAGCGATGCAACTGACGCCCCAGGAAAAAGATAAACTGCTAATTTTTACGGCTGCACTGCTAGCAGAGCGACGGAAGGACAAAGGATTAAAGCTAAATTACCCAGAAGCAGTTGCCTACATTTCTGCTGCAATCCTAGAAGGAGCCAGAGAGGGTCGAACTGTGGCAGATTTAATGAGTTACGGGACAACTTTGCTAACGCGGGATGATGTGATGGAAGGCGTTCCAGAAATGGTGCATGAAGTCCAGGTAGAAGCGACCTTTCCCGACGGCACCAAACTGGTTACAGTTCACGACCCAATTCGTTAGATGCCCATACGGAATGAGCATTTGTGTCCTAAATCAGTCGTGAAAGCTTTAGGTACAAATGCTCGGTTTTTTAGAAACGGATTTTTGCTTTAGAAAACCTAAGCATGGTCGATTAACCGCTTCGCTTCATCTTTGAGGTTTTCTTTGGTATGTATAGCTGAGGCTTCTACCTGCTTAATTTGACCTTCGACTTTTTGGTTCTGGTCTCCTGTCAGTTCACCAACAGCTTCTTGCAATTTACCTTCGATATTTTTGGCTGTAGCTTCTATTCGGCTTTCAAGACTCATGTTGAATACCTCGAACTAGCTAGAGTAAGAACCCACAAGGATTTTGTTTTAATAACTCCGGCGTCCGCTAAGCTGCTGCCAAATGAAGACGGCAATAATCGCACCTAGGACAGCTAACAAAATACCGGGAAGACTCAACGTCGTTGATGCAAATGATAAAGTCCCTGTTGTGAAAAGCATAGCTAATGTGCCGCCAACAAATGCACCAACGATTCCTAGTAAGATTGTGCCAAGAATCCCACCACCTTGATGACCAGGGTAAATAGCTTTTGCAATGGCACCAGCAATCAAACCTAAAATAATCCAAGCGAGTAAGTTCATAGTTTTAATCTCTTAAACATCTTTATGTCAACACTGTAAAGATACTAAGAATCACTCCATTACTTCATCAGCCTGATGATATAACTGCCCATTTTCTTGAGGAATAAGCCTTGAGAGCTATTACTCTCAACTGACAAGTCATCAACGAGTTGCAAATTCTGGGCAGTACTGATTAACAGCTAGAGAATAGATAATTTGTTGTTTTGCGGCATTGCTAGGGGATGAGTTATCAGAGACTAGGGCTCGTTGGCGCGTTAAGGCTGCGCTCGTTCCGCCATATCTGAGAACTCGACAGGTTGTTTTTGCCGCTGCGATCGCGCTATCTCTGCTTTCTTCGCTGTAGCGGTTCAACTCCTGCTGAATGCTACTGGGATATTGGTTCGCCATCGTCCGGAAATTAGCGACAAATCCCGCATTGGGAGACAACGTCCTGGTAGCAGGAGTTTTGGTACACCAAGCTGAAAGATCGACCGTTGTGCCATCAGGCTGACGCAAGTAGCAGGGATAGTCGGATTCGTCTTGCGCGATCGCAGCAGTAGATAGAAACCCAGTGAAACAGAGAACGAGAGTAGATAGGAGAACAGCGCGTTTCATAAAACCTCCAGGTAAACTCTATTTCAAGCAATTGATAGATATTGAATTCTATATCGTTATAGCGATTATTGTTTTTGAGAGAATTGACAATAAATAGGCTCAAGTATATCGGGTTGTGAATATAACAAAAATTATCTCTAATCTGTAAAGTTAACAGTTATTTAACGATTCTCATGAGGAATTGTAACTAATACTTTTATATAAAAAGCGATCGCGATATTATTCTGCCCTAATCAAATTTTCTTAAACTCCAAAATACGACTAGTCCGACAAGTTGTGAAGGATAGTACATGCGTTGGCTTCGGAAAATCTTTCTATTTGTCCTATTGCTAGCAGCAAGTTTAATTGCTGTCATCTTATCGAATATCTTGATGCAGCCGAGGGTCACTCTTGCCACTGATGCCCTGCTTCAGCCTGCACCCACTCAACCCGTAGGTAATTACTACGACTACTTCGGGCAAATTCTCAACCAAACAGATGCCGCTCAACTCGTTAGTAGTAAGGGACTCAGTCCCAGCGATCAAGCTTCTTACCAGAAGATTGGAGCCGTCCAGATTACCCAGCAACTCATCAGCAAAGGTGAGGATATATTCTTCAACCGTAAAATTGGCGATACATTTGGTCTTCAGAAAGTATTTGGTTTTGGGGCAGGGTTTAATCTCCTCACGCCGGAAATTTCTAAGGCAATACGTGACTTGCAGGGACAACCGACTACCAACTTGCGTATTACTCTTCAAAAAAATTTGCAGCTAGGTAGTCGAGTGTTGCCAGCAGGAACGGTGTTGAATACGGGTCTCGATGTAGAAAAAGGAAAAAGGGTTCCTTTGGGTTTGAAAAGCAGTGGCGACCTGACCTGTGCTAGTTGTCATGCCGTTGCATCACCCACTGGCGGACACCTCAAGGGAGTACCGAACAGCGATCTGGCTATTACCTTTTTTATCGCTACAGCACCCAATTCATCAGCCGCTTTTGCTCGCATCAATCTCAACCCATTTGACCCCAAATATCAGGGTAACGGTAAGACCATCATCGATAGTCAAGGTCAACAGGTCAAACTACCCGACCCTCAGAAATTTGAAGCAGCTTTCGATGACGCGGTGCTCGATATACCTCCCGGTCAGTTTGAGAGTTCACCCGATACCATCAACAACACGACTCAAATCCCCACCAATTTTACGTTTAAGAGCGGCCCCTACTTACCGGATGGGCAATTTGCTGTCGGACCCTTTGCAGGACTGAGCGCTCAGGCAAATTCAGTTCACTCCTCTGAGGTTAACCTACTGGCAGCTGCCCAACTCAGCGCTCAGACGATCGGTATCGATCCGGAAGTTTATTTGGGTATTGCTTTGCAAAATGCTGCCGATCCGAGCATTCGTTTACCGCAAGGGCTACCCGTTAAACCGTCGCAGTGGCTGCGCCAAGTTGCCCCAAACGTCACTCAAGCAGAACTGGAAGACCAAGTGCCAGTTCCCGGCGTAGGTTCTTATCCGAATCTTCAACCCAGCATCTTCACTTACAACGGTCTTGTCTTCAGCCCCAAAACTGGTAAGTTGCTCGACCCTGCCAGTGGCCCTTTCTTGTTTGCCGCAAACGCCATGGCTGCTTTTGAAAATAGCCTAGTGCCACCTCCAAATCGCACGGCTGAAAATCAGCAAGCGCTGACCAGTGGTTCTGTGCAGCGCGGGGCTCAAGTCTTCGATCAAGCTGGGTGCGCCAGTTGTCACGTTCCGCCCTTTTTCACTGACAATAAGATTCACCCCATCAGCGAAATCAAAACTAACCCAGCACGGGCTGAATCCCGCCTCGGTTTCAACCAGTTACTGGTACCACCGAAGATGTACAGCTTGAATACTCCTGTTCCCATTCCAGCCAACGCTCAAGTTCTAGACGTACCAACTGCTGGCATTTCCGCGAACCCGACGACTCTACCCAATGGCATCTTGCCAGATGGTGGTTACAAGACCATGTCCTTACGCGGACTTTATCTGAGTGCGCCCTATTTGCACGATGGTGGGGTAGCAGTACGGGCAGGAACGTTCCAAGCTGGGCCTCAAGGTCGCTTCGTGGTTGCCGATCCAACTGGCTTAGGGTTGCCTGGAACCCTCGGTCAAAGTATACCCGCTGATAGTGCTAGCAGCTTACGCGCTCTAGTCGATCGCAGATTGCGCCGGAGAGTTATTGCGGCTAACCAAGCGAACGCAGGCTTAAAGCGCAGCAATCTTGATGGTACAGGTCATGACTTTTATGTAGACGATGCGGCTGGCTTTACTCCAGCTCAACAAACTGACTTAGTTAACTTCTTGCTTGCCTTGGATGATAATCCTGGTAGCTTTTAATTGAAGTAGTGATAGTGACCAGTGGTCAGTTATCTCCTGACCAGGTTTCATTGGGATTCAACCCCAACTGACGCCTACTACCTATAGAGATGAGGGTTTTTTACTCCTAAAAGTAAACAGCGACCAACTGTTCACTGGCCACTGTTCACTGAACACTGATGAGGTTGGCATGATACCAGGGGAAATTATCGTACAAGACGGAGAAATAGAACTGAATCGCAATCGCCCTACCGTACAGCTACAAGTTGCCAATACAGGCGATCGCCCCATTCAAGTCGGCTCTCACTTTCACTTCTATGAGGTGAATGAAGCACTGAATTTCGACCGAGAGCGAGCGAAGGGCATGCGGCTAGATATTCCTGCTGGGACAGCCGTTCGCTTTGAGCCAGGAGATGAACGAGACGTGACCTTGGTTCCGTTTGCGGGTAGTCGTCAGGTTTACGGCTTCAATGGCATGATTAACGGTCAACTCGACGCTTCAGTGTGAACGAATAGTCGATCGGGAACTCACTCAAGGGCGGGAGATAAGAATCCTCCACCTCTACAGGTGGCTCTCTTTCGGTTGGAGTTCAACGTATTCGCGAAAGTCCTCAGGCTCAGCGTTAGCAGCCTGGGGATTGAGGAGGGTTGGATGTAATTTACGTTTGGGTTGATGAGAGGACTATAGCTGTAGTGCGATCGCGTTTTGCTAGTGGTGTGAGATTGAGAAGGTGCGATCGCGTTTCTCAAGGTTAGCTGGAATGCTAGGTACGATGTTTAACATTGCGATCGCAACTCCAATTCCAACCCATTGCTCACCGCACCTCAACCCTTCCCCCATCCTTCAGCTGCTCCGTCGGATAAAGCACCACCCCCTCCCCTTCTACCAACCCTCTTCGCACCTCAGCTTCAAAATCACTGCGATGCCCCACCGCAACCTGCCGTCGCTGCGCCTTCCTGTCCTTCACCCCAAACGCACACCAATTTTCATTGCACCGATCTACTAAAATCCTTGCCCCTGACTTCACCTTCACCGCATCCGTCGAAAGCACGTCAATTACCAATTCCAATTCCGCAGGCTTCCCCACCTCCAACAACGGCGTCCCAACCGCAACTACCCGCGAACTCTCCTAACACCCGCAACACATCACCTCCAACGGGCGATCGCCCTTGCTATGGTAAGCTAAAAGGTTTACACCTTAGAGAAACCCAAGCCGATTCAAGGGAGTAGACACATATGGACTTTTACACAGTCGTTTTGAGACAAAGTGCAGGCTACTGGGTTGCATTGTGCTTGGAGAACGGATTAGTAGGTCAAGGAAATACACAAGACGATGCGATCGCCAAGCTCAAAGAGGCGATTGACTCATTCCAAGACGTTTATGAATCAGAAGAGGATATCTACAGCGCCCCTGTCCCTGTCAAAGAGTTACATGAATTCTTGACTGTCGAAAGTCCCGAACCCATATCAGAAATCTTTGAACTGAGAGCAGTTTATGCCTAAAAATATTCCTTCTCTCAAACCCAGAGAATTAATTAGGCTTTTAGAGCAGGGTGGCTGCATCTTCTATCGAGAAGGAAAGGGAGACCATCGTTTATATATTCGTGAGCTTGAAGGCACACGCCG
The DNA here is from genome assembly GCA_036703375.1 of Allocoleopsis sp. GTDB lineage: Bacteria > Cyanobacteriota > Cyanobacteriia > Cyanobacteriales > Coleofasciculaceae > DATNPC01. Next base: position 9,051 of record DATNPC010000063.1, on the reverse strand, counting down.
AGTTGTTCCGATTGATATGGGAGCAAGAGAAATGTCACCCGCTTACGTGTTGCGAATTTTTAGACAATTTGGCTTTTCTGATGAAGAGATAGAAGATTTGTTGCAAGGTAGGCAATAGCAATCGGCTGTCAACCGCCAATCGTCAATAACCCCCAATCTAAAATCCGTATGAGTTACTTCCTGCGTGTATTTTGCCAAAGCCCCCAGCTAGTATCCAGCAACGAGATTACCGATTTCATCCGAGATGGCTGGTATTTCGATGAGTCACCTAATTTTGAGGTACAGCCAAGCGCACAAGCAGAGAACGAGACTCATTGGAAACTCATCACCGTACACTACCAATCAGATAAACGTCCCATAACAATCGAACTCAACCTCAACGACAAACTTCTCCAGCAGGAAATCGAAGAGACGATAGAAGTTATTCGTAAGCTAGGGCAGTTGAACCAGCAGCAAGACCTGATTCAAAAACTCGCTGCCACCAAGCAGATTATTGCAATTGAAATGGATCGTTCGGGGTTAACTGAGGCCGCATGGGAAATGCTAGATTGCCTCGAAGCCTATTTAGCTAAGAAATTGTCCGGTATCGTTTACGCACCGGAAGATGGTTTTTACGATCGAAACCTACAGCCGATTTACAACCTGGGCATACCCGCGAGTATAGGATAAAAATGCGATCGCGTATGGCAGTAAAAGTGCGATCGCTCCTGTGTAAAATAGCCCTAAGTTTCCGAACTACTGAACTCGTTCTCTCTCTCACTAACTAATCAAACCATCTCCCATCGCCCAAACAACAATCCCCATCATGCCACCCGATCGCTGTTTGCAAACAAAACCCCTGGAGTGTGCCAGGGGGTTAATTTCTGGATCTAAGCCTTTGACTGTATGCTCATGCCTTGAGTGTATAGGAGTGTGGGGAATTCTTCGGGTAAGAAACTGGGAAATTTTCGAGAATTTCCCATGCTTCCCTAACACCTCTAAAATCAAACCTTGGAGGCAACAGTAATGGAATGGTACAACGAACCACCTGTTTGGAATATTCAAGGAAACAAAATCCACATTACCTCTGGAGCAAAAACAGACTTTTGGCGTCAGACTCACTACGGCTTCATCAGAGATAACGGTCACTTTTTTTACCAACCAGTCACGGGAGACTTTATTGTTGAGGTAAAGATTAGCGGCGAGTATCAGGAGTTATACGACCAAGCTGGCATCATGGTGCGTTTGGATGAAGCCAATTGGTTGAAGTGTGGAATTGAATTTGTCGATGGCGTTCAACAAATCAGTGCTGTGGTAACAAGAGATTACTCCGATTGGTCTGTCGTACCCTTGCCGCAGAATCCTACTTCGCTCTGGATTCGTGTCACTCGACGCAGTACAGCTGTAGAAGTTCAATACTCGTTGGATGGGGAACAGTATACGATGCTCAGACTCGCTTATCTCACAGCGAGTGAGACAGTGAATGTGGGGATAATGTGTGCGTCTCCAGAGGGAAATGGTTTTCCGATCGCGTTTGAAGGATTCAAGATTCACAGCTATCCCAGAAGCACTTAGTAGTTAGAAGTCAGAATTTATAGTCAGCGAATTCAGGGTCATGACAGATACGTTCAATGCTTTTCTGGTTGTCAAAAATCACGATCGTCAGTTTGCAAGGGATGTAGTAGAACAAAGTATTAATAATCTCCCAGAAGGAGATGTTCTAATTCGAGTGCATTACTCATCCTTGAATTATAAAGATGCTCTCTCTGTAACAGGCCATCCGGGAGTCACAAAAAAATTTCCCCACGTTCCTGGAATTGATGCGGCTGGGATAGTCGTCAGTAGTAACAGTTCTCAGTTTCAGCAAGAGCAGCCTGTAATTGTTACCGGATTCGATTTCGGCATGAACACTTGGGGTGGATTTGCCGAATACATCAGAGTGCCAGCTGATTGGGTAGTACCGCTACCTTCGGGGCTGACTCTCCAGGAAAGCATGATTTTCGGTACGGCAGGTTTTACGGCAGCTCTATGTATCGATGCCCTCCAGGAAAATGGTATTACTCCATCATCAGGAGAGATTTTAGTCACGGGTGCTACGGGCGGAGTTGGTAGTCTTGCTGTTTCGATTCTGTCAAAGTTGGGCTATTCAGTTGTTGCTGCAACTGGTAAATTGTCTCATCACGATTTCCTTAAATCTTTGGGAGCTGTATCAATTGTCACTCGTGAAGAGATTCAAGACGACAGTGGCAAACCGCTATTAAAAGAGCGTTGGGCAGGAGTAGTAGATACGGTGGGGGGCAATACCTTAGCAACGGCGATTAAATCCACGAAATATAGTGGCTGTATCACGGCTTGCGGTTTAGTCGGAGGAACTGATTTGGCAACTACTGTTTATCCCTTCATTCTGCGGGGAGTTCGTCTGATTGGCATTGATTCAGTACGATTTCCTCTAGAAAAGCGATCGCAAATTTGGGAAAAGTTAGCGTCTGATTGGAAACCAACTCACTTAAAGCAGCTGGCTTCGACGGTTAATCTATTGGGCTTATCGGAACAAATTGATACTATCCTTCAAGGACAAAGTGTTGGGCGAGTGTTGGTGACATTGATTTAAGTTCAGATAGGTCGCTGGCAAGAGAGCGTTTAGCTAGAATTGGAGCGCTCCTATCCATTAGTGCTCTCTCTAGATCGATGAAAAAAGCCTTCCTCATCAGCTCTTGTTGTGCTCTCCTGGCTGGCAGCGGACTGGAGTTTCAAACCGTACCTGTCAGCGCAACCACACCCGTTCTCCTGACACAAACCAATAACACTAATCCCACTCCACCCAAGGTATCGACGCAAGAGGAACTGCTCGCTCCAGGAGCTGCACCTAGACAGGAACTGCGCTTTCAACCTAAAGCTAACACCAAGCAGATAACAACCATTACGACCAATATGGAGGCGGTTGGCACCCTATCCGGTCAACCAATGCCCTCAATGAAACTTCCAACCAGCGTGATAAAAATGGAAACAACCATCACTCAGGTGGATGCTAATGGGGATATTCATTCTCAGTATTTGTTCACAGATGCTGATGTGACGCCTGCGCCCGATACCCCGCCAGAAATGGTTAATGCGTTGCGATCGGCAATTAAACAGATTGTCGGTCTTAAAGGCACTTCCATCGTTGATAACCGAGGACAAATCAAATCTGGTAACATCGACTTGCCGGAGGCAAGCGACCCCATCACGAACCAATTGTTTAAACAAATCTCTAATTCCCTCGCTCAATCCTCTTCACCACTGCCTCAAGAAGCGATTGGCATAGGAGCTAAGTGGCGCGTTGCCTCTCAACTCAACGTTGGCGGTATCAATCTCAGCCAGAACACGATCTATGAGTTGGTCGCGCTGAAGGATAATGTTGCAACCTTCAATGTTAGCCTAGAACAGCAAGCCCAATCCCAAAAATTGAATCTACCTGGCATGCCAGCGGGCGCTACGTTTACTATCAAATCGCTCAAATCTCAGGGTCAAGGTCAAATAGTTGTCCCTTTGGACATGGTCATACCCGTGCGTTCTAATATATCTGTTCGTTCTCAAAATCAGATGAGCGTTAAACCGGCTAACGCTAACGAAGACGCTACCTTTGAAACCAATATATCGATGCAGATGACTCTAGAATCCCAAAACCCAAATTAAGAAACTATCCCGTATTAGTAGCGGAAACTTTTTTGTTTTTCTCCGGGGACTGAAGCTGCTCGGTTTCCAACATTGGATGTTGTTTATGTCTGTGTCAGTAAGGGACTGTTTAATTGTTTTTACTCGCTATCCAAAACCGGGAACCACGAAAACACGGTTAATACCTTTGCTAGGGGCGGAGGGTGCGGCACAGTTTCAACGGCAGATGACAGAGGATACACTAGCTCAAGCAAAAAAACTCCAAGAATTTCGTCCTGTCGCTGTAGAAGTTCATTTTACGGGTGGCGATCGCAAATTGATGCAAGACTGGTTGGGTAACGATGTCATTTACCACAACCAGAGTGAGGGTGATTTGGGCAACCGGATGGCATCCGCGTTTGAAGCTTGTTTTGCGGCGGGAATGGCAAGGGCGGTGATTATTGGCGTTGATTGCCCCGATCTCAATGCTCAGTTAATGCTCAAGGCATTCGAGGCACTCGATCAACATGACTTGGTGCTAGGGCCAGCAGAGGATGGAGGCTATTATCTGATTGGTCTAAACCGATTGATTCAAGAACTGTTCGTCGGTGTGAGTTGGGGAATGTCTGTAGTACGACAACAAACGGTGGAGATTGCCCAGAAATTGGATTTGGCGATCGCATTTCTTCCCCTGCTCAATGATATTGACCGTCCAGACGATTTAATCGGACGTAGCTTCTCAAGATAGCCTGAAGGCAAGCAGATTTATCGCGAAAATTCGCACTTGGGCAACTTCTGCAAAAAGGCGATCGCATTTTGCCAATCTATGAAAAAAGCGATCGCCTCAGCAACCAAACAGGGCTCCGCGCAACATTCGCTTTAACGCTCTGGCGGCAAGTCCACTTTATAAAGGGCTTTACCGTCAATATTATAAAGAGTAACCGTCAGCACTTGACTGGTTCCATCAATTTTCATCGAACCGAAGAATTGTAGACCGTCGCTTGGAGGACGATTCGGCTTGAGGTCTGGCGGTATACTATTGAAAATCACTTGTGGACCAAACGTATTATCCAGTGGGTTCGGTCCAAACGTCCCAGAGTTTAGCGGTCCAGCGACAAACTCCCAGAAGGGCTTAAAGTTAGTGAACTGAGCTTTGTTGGGATCGTAATAGTGTGCGGCGGCGTAATGGACATCAGCGGTAATCCAAACCACATTCCGAATATTCTTTTGCTTGATAAAGCTTAAGATATCGGCAACTTCAAACTCGCGCCCTAAAGGCGGACCATCGCCATTGGCAAAGTTCTCAAAATTGACTGAACCATCTGGAACAATCAACCCGATTGGCATATCGCTAGCAATTACCTTCCACGTTGCCCTTGAGTTCTGCAATTTGCCCTTTAACCAGCTAATTTGGCTAGTCCCAAGGAATGCTGTTGATTGACTCGGCACCTGCTGACGGTTAGGAGAGTTTGGTCCTCGGTAGCTACGCTCATCGAGCATAAAAATTTCCAAGGAGGAACCATAGTTGAAGGAACGGTAAATTCGCTTTGGGTCTCTGGGATTGAAGCGAATTGGTTGATACTCTAGAAACGCTTGCTTTGCTCTAGCAGAAAGAATATCAATATTTTTTTCGGTATAGCGGTCATCGTTGGTGATTATCTGACCAGGATACCAGTTGTTCCTTGTTTCGTGGTCGTCCCACTGCGCCAGAATGGGCACTTGAGCATTGAAACGGCGTAGATTTTCATCCAGTAAGTTATATGTATAGTTGCCGCGAAACTCTGCCAAGGTTTCTGCTACTTTTGACTTCTCTGGAGTAGTCAAATTTTTCCAGATCGTGCCATCGTCTAGCATAACCTCAGCTTGGATAGGACCATCGGCATAGATGTTATCGCCGGAATGAATGAAAAAATCAGGATTGAGTCGCCGTATACTTTCATAGATTTTCATCCCGCCAAACTCAGGATTGATGCCCCAACCTTGACCAGCCGTGTCTCCCGACCAGGCGAAAAATACATCACGTCTGTTCGCCGGAGGTGTACGAAACGTACCCGTGACAGGGGCGCTATAGACGTTTCTATCGTTTAAATCCTCAAAGCTGACTCGGTAAAAAATCTGCTGATTTGGTGGTAGGTAGGTCAAGTTGACACGCGCTGTGTAGTCGCTAGCGTCTGAAATATCTCCACTAATCAGCCGTTTTGGGTTGCGGAAGTATTCAGTAGTGTCATAGTCCACAATCATGCGTGCAGGTCGGTCAGTACGACTCCACACAATCGCACTATTGCCAGTGATGTCGCCACTAGCAACACCATAAGGGATGTTTGGACGGCTGCTATCTGACCGGATGAGTGCTGGTCCCCGACCTTGTGCTAAGCCTGATTTTGAAAAACAGTCTGTAGCAATAATGCCAGCACCTGTCAGTGCTGAGTTAAGTAGAAAACGGCGGCGCGTTATTTGACCCCGATATTTACGTTCCATAAAATCTTTCTTGTTCAAAGCTGCATAGACTTTAGTCCTGCTGATTTATGAACAGATAAAGATTTAATTAGTGAGTATTTAAATTAAGCTTTTGGAGAGTGAACAAAAGCGTAGTTTCGTCTAAAGTCAAGTAATCGACCCTTGCACCCCAAACTCTAAAATTGCCTAAGTCCCAGGTAATGCACGCAGGCGCTCATTCAGATGAGTCCGATCTGCCAAAACATGCAGTAATGGCCCGTGAGAGCTAAATTCCACAACACTCACCGACCCAACCGGGCATGAGATGCGAAAGCGGAAGCGTCCGACATCAATCCCTAACAAACTACACAGAATAATGCGAATTGTAGCTTTGTGGGAGACAACCAAAACATTACCGCTAGGAACGCGATGCTTGATTTCCTCGATGACCTGCAACGCCCGATGAGCGATCGCTACTGCTAGCTCTCCTTGAGTCGGTGGATACCATGCTGGGTCGGCTGTCCAGCGGATGTAATCATCGTGGTATTCTTGACTAACCATCTCTGGTGTCTTATTTTCCCACTTCCCATAGTCAATCTCTTTTAACCCATCTCGCAGTTCGGGCTGCATACTTATTGCCTCGCACAGGGGTTTGGCTGTCGCGATTGTACGTCCCATCGGACTACAAAAAACTGTTTCCCAAGGAATTGATTGATAGGCATCAGCAAACGCTTGTGCCATTTCCAAACCATCTGCTGTCAGTTCTGGATCGGAAGAGCCGCAAAAGAAATTAGCTCGACTACAGCTCGTTTGCCCGTGACGTAGGAAGTAAAGCTTGAGAGTCAAAGTAACTTGCCCAATAACTACCTCAACTTCAGGTTACAACAGCCAAAGGTGAACTGAACCGTAGAAGGTCAAGGATAGACTATGAAAGATGAGACTGAGAATTTTACTGACGGCTGCTGCACTCCTTGGCACATTATGCTCAGCCTGTTCGAGTGACAAGTCCTGTGTTGCACGAACCTTCGCAACTATCGCCAATGGATACGCCACAGCCGGACAAATCGATCGAGCGCTAGACGTTGCTCAAGGCATCGACAATGCTTCTATTAAAGCCGATGTGCTGAGTAACCTAGCACTCGGGTATACGAAAATTCATCAGCCGGATAAAGCCATTGCTAGCTTGAATCAAGCGCTACAAGTGGCCGATAAAATTGACTCACCGGATGACCAAGCGATCGCATTAGAGTCAATCGCCCGCAAGTATGGGCAAGCAGGGCAAAAGTATAAAGCAGCCCAAGTCCTATCTCAAGCCCTACAAGTTGCTCAAACGATAGATCAACGTTTTGCTAAAGATACTGTAGTGGAGAGGATAGCCGTTGGATATGCAGAAATTGGAGATGATGACCAAGGCATCCAGATTACTGAAGGGATTTGGAATGATATCGCTAAAGGTAGAGCTTTAAATCGAATCGTTGCTCAATACGTAGCAGCAGGAAAGTATGATCAAGCCCGAGAAGTCGCTGACCTAATCGAGGCTACAACCTCCCAAGCGAATGCTTTAACCGAGATAGCGACAAAGACTGGAGAATACGCACAGGCATTCTCAGCTGCGAAAAAAATTGAGAATGAAGCATCGGAACAAAAAATTGGTGTCTTCAATAAACTATTTAGGCTCTACTTAAAAGCTGGTCAGAATCAGCAAGCGGCAGAGGTATTATCTCAGGAACTTCAGGCAGCAACGTTCATAAAAGATACCGATGTTCACGCGACGCGAATGGCTAACATTGCCCTTTTGTATACCCAACTCGAACAAAAAGAACTAGCAGCGAAGGTATTCGCACAAGCCCTTCAGATCGCGAACACGATTGAGGAGACGGATAAAAAATCTGAAGCGTTAGCTGGCTTAGCGGTTAATTATGCTCAAGCTGGGCAAAGCGATCGCGCATCCTCGACCTTTACTCAAGCGCTTCAGCTTGCTCGAACGATAGAGAACCCAGAAAAAAAATCTCGTACTTTAGCCGATCTTGCGATTAGATTTGCCGACATCAAACCCTATGAGCAAGTGCTTCAGCTTACTCGAACAATAGGGAATGTTGACGCGCAGATCTATGCGCTGCTTGAAATTGCTGACAATTACATAAAAGCAGCGCAAAACGCTCAGGCAGCACAGGTTCTCACTCAAGTCTTCCAGATTGTTCAAAGCCTGAAAAATACTAACGATAAAGCTCAACAGTTAGCTATGATTGCTCAGCAAACAGCCAGAATTGCTCAGTATGAACGCGCACTAGCTATTGCCCAAACCATTAGTGCAACAGAACCGAACTCGCCCAAAGCCTCTACCTTAGCGACAATAGCAGATTCTCTGGCGAAAGCAGGACAAAATCAACAAGCGATCGCACTTTTATCTCAAGCCCGCGAAATTGCTAAAGCCACGAAGTGTTCCAATTGACATTCTTGACTCATCCATCTTCACCGTTGCTGCACAGGCTAAAAATTCCCTTGAGGGAGCAATTCAATCGCCCAAGTATCTGGAGTAAATGGATCGGGTTGAACTTGTACATCTACATGGCTGCTTGAATTAAGCGCTACGTGAAGGCGGCAAAATTGATAATTGTGAATGGGCGCTTCTCCAGCGACAGCTGTATCTGAGTTAGGAGGATAGCACTCGCGATCTATATCGGAATTGTCTAATCCCTGTCCTAGCCCCTCTCTTGACTCAAGCGAATTGGATAGTTTTGGAGAGAGTTCTGGGAAGGCATGCCGCAATTGTTCTCTATTTTCGGAATTCACACCGAGTCCGATCGATCGTTGAGCGGGTTGCTGCGATCGCATTGTAGGAGTATTCCGCACCACCCTAGTTTGGGGCGTTTCTTGATTAAGCCTCGAACGAGAGGTAAGTTCGGTTTCACGCTGCTGTGAATTGAATTGTTCTTCCTGAGGATTGCCTAGTGCCGGATGCGCTAAAGCAGCGCTCAACAATACGGCCAGACCAAGACTGAT
>DATNPC010000062.1:0-18522 GCA_036703375.1 Allocoleopsis sp. | reverse complement strand
TAGTATCTGGGCGCGAGTTGGCAAATCTTCAAAACAGCAGGTTCGCAACTATCGCTTCTAGGAAATCTGGTGCTATTGTCAGCGATCGGTTATTCCGTTCAACGGACAACTGACCACTGACAACGGACAAAAAATTTCAATGGTTCTGGGCTTAGTCTTTCTGACGCTTAAGCTGAAAAGCCGCACCAACCGCTGCACCAGCACCTGCAAACAAGCCAACGCTCATCCCTTGAATGGTCTTAACCACAGGGTCTTGGGTAAGGCAATCATTCGTTATAGTCTTGGCTTGCAAGCACTGATTGCTGTATGCCCAACTGGTAGTACCACCGAGAACAACACCAGCGATGCTACAGGTTGCAATCAGAATTAGGAAGCGATTGTTTTTTCTATCCATAGATAGATGTAATAAATCCAAATGAGGGCGAAATATCCTCATCTACTTTACCCATCCTTCAGGAAAATGTAACCGTGATTATACGGAGTTCATGTTTTCTTTAAGGTTAGGCGATCGCCTAACCACCTCCAATCAGGCCTTAATCAACGCGCCAATTGAAGGGTAGACGTGCATAAACGCCTTTGGGGTCATTCATGGTTTTGAGAATGCCTAAATCGTCTTGCAGCTTGAGAAATTCTTTGGTCAGCGGATCGGGTTGCTGGACGTTCACCTTTGTCTGACTGGTCAGTTTTTTCAAAATTCGTTCTTCTAGGCTGTTGCTTTCGGGAGCTTCTTCTAGTTCCCAATCATCCCCGAGTTTAGCTTGCTTCGCGGCATATTGAATCGCGTCATCAATCCCGCCAATTTCATCGACTAAGCCCAATTGCTTGGCATCTTGACCCGACCAAACCCGCCCTTGTGCAATTTGAGCGACCTTGGCTCTCGGCAGTTTCCGGGACTGCGATACCTTGTCCAGAAACTGATTATAAATTTGGTTAACCGCTTTTTGTGCGATCGCAAGTTCTTGTGGCGTTTTCGGACGAGAAATCGTAGTGCTGTCGGCATAGCGACTCGTTTTTACCACATCCCAGGTAATACCATTCGCGTTCGCTATTTTTTGGATATTAATTTGCATGCCAAAAACACCGATAGAACCCGTAATCGTATTAGGCTGTGCAAAAATATGGTCTCCACCTGAAGCAATCCAATAGCCTCCCGAAGCCGCATAGTCGCCCATGGAAATAATCACAGGCTTCTGCTTACGGGTCAGATCCACCTCCCGCCGAATAATTTCGGATGCCGTGGCACTGCCACCGGGACTATTAACCCGCAAAACTACGGCTTTAACGTCATCATCGAGCCGCAACTGCCGCATCTGTTTGGCAAAACTGTCACCACCGATTTGTTGACCGTTACCCTGACCATTGACAATTTCACCATTGGCATACAACAGCGCAATTTTGCGATTGGAAGAACGTTTCTGAGAGTCTTTACTCTCGGCTTTAACATAGGTCGCAAGGCGAATTTGCCGGAAGGATTTATCCTCTTCGTCGTTACCCGTTAGCTTTTTCATCTCGGCAACTACTTCATCTAAGTAGGCAACTTTATCCACCAAACGCCGAGCTTTTGCCTCTGACGCGGTTAAATCGCCTTGAGAATCCGCAATCGCCTGTAATTGCTGAGGAGTGAGCTTGCGACTCTTACCTACACTCGTGAGAAATTCGCTCCAAAGATCGTTCAATAAGACTTGAGTTTGTTGTCGATTCTCTGGACTAAGCTTTTTGAGTACAAAAGGTTCAACCGCTGATTTGTACTTGCCAACCCGGATAACCTGAACGCCAATACCAAACTTCTCTAACGCCCCTGTATAGAACCTTGGCTGAGAGCTAAAGCCATTGAATTCTACATCTCCCATCGGGTTGAGAATCACTTCATTGGCTACAGAACTCAGGTAGTATTTCTGTTTGCCCAAATCCACATCATAGGCAATGATAGGTTTCCCAGAGGCTCGGAACCGTTCTAGTGCCTCACGTACCTCTCTTAATGTTGCTAAACCACTACCGCCCCCTGAAGCGTGACTGCCATCTAGATAAAGGGCAACAATTCGCTTATCCTGACGCGCTTTATCCAAGCTATCCAGAACATCCCGTAGTGTAACGTTATCTGCATCATCACCGGCTAGAGCCTCACTAATGGCATCGCTAGTGCTTCTACTGGGGTTGGTATCTGTGACATTTAACGACAAATCAAAAACCAAGACTGACTTGTCCTTCACTTGCGGCCCTGTATCCCTAGAAGCTGCCGCAATCAAGAGAAAGAGTAGTCCACCAGTGCCTAGACCAAAAAATAAAAACAAGCCTGCAAGGCTGCCGACCATGCTGGCAAACGTTTGCTTCAGAAATTGACGCATTGGAGGTGATGAGTAGAGAGTAGGACGTGAGGAAGAGGGAAGTGGAGATGAGCTGTTGGTAGAGTTTTAGGCTGTGAATGAAGAACTTGACATGGAATTTGAATTACACGCATTCCGACGTTGAATATTGGCTACTTTTATGCTAACTGCTGTAAGGCATCAGAGTGCTTGAGCTGAGATAGATTGGCATTGCCCGTACAGAAGAGAACAGTGACAATTTCTGCGATTAATAACTGCGCTAACGCATCAACGGCATCGACTGACTCAGCCGCAGCTTGTAGGAACGGCAAAGCCAAACCAGCCAGATCGGCTCCTAAGGCGATCGCTTTGGCAACATCTAAACCATTACGCAATCCTCCAGACGCAATCAGCGGAATCTCCGGCGCGATCGCTCGAATACTTTTGATGCACTCGGCTGTGGGTAAACCCCAATCCGCAAACGTCAACCCTAACTGTCGCTGCTGAGCGTTTGAGGCTCGTTCGCTTTCGACCTTTGCCCAAGACGTGCCACCCGCGCCAGCAACATCAATGGCTGCAACACCAGCATCGAATAGCTTTTGCGCCATACTTGCTGAAATGCCATTCCCCACTTCTTTGGCAATTACTGGCACAGGGACTTCTTTGCATAAAGTTTTTATTTTGTCAAACAATCCGCGAAAGTTGGTATCGCCGTTGGGTTGAATGCACTCTTGTAATGGATTGAGATGCAAGATTAACGCATCGGCTTCCAGCAGGTCAATGACGCGCAAGCACTCCGTTACCCCATAACTGTAATTGAGTTGAACCGCGCCAAGATTGGCAAATAAAAGGATATCTGGAGCATGCGATCGCACAGCAAATGTATCGGCTACCAATGGATTCTCGACCGCTACCCGCTGGGAACCTACACCCATCGCCAGTTTGTAGTGCTGGGCAACCTCGGCTAGACGAAAATTAATCGTTTTCGCTTGTTGGGTGCCGCCCGTCATAGACGAAATCAGCAATGGCGCTCCCAGCGATTTTCCCAAAAATACTGTCGATAGATCGATCTCACTGCGGTTGAGATCCGGTAAACAACAGTGAGTAAAGCGGTAGCGTTCTAATCCATTGGTGACGCTGCGAAATTGAACGTCTTCGTCCAGACAAATGCGTAGGTGGTCTGCCTTCCGCGTCTGAGTTTCTCCCATAACTTAAATCTTCTTGAGTACAGGCAGGTTAAATTGACAATCTTGATTGTCCCACTGAGATTGCGTGTTGCTGACCCTTATCTGCCAAAACCCTAGATTTCACAAGAACTCCAGCACTATCCCCCGAACTTGCCCTGGTCACTGTTCACTGTTCACTGGTCACTGTTCACTGCTCACTGCTCACAGCTTGAAGATACAGGTGAACTGATGTCTTTGATTAACTCCACAGCATCTCGTCCATCCACGTCTTGCAGATAAACTTTAACTTGTTCTTCAGCCGCTGTCGGTAGCTGCTTGCCCGTAAAATCCGGACAAATCGGCAACTCGCGATGTCCGCGATCGACGAGAACTAACAATCGGATCGCTTGGGGTCTACCATATTCAGCTACAGCATGGAGGGCAGCACGAATGGTTCTCCCCTTGTAAATCACATCATCGACCAGCACCACAGTCTTGCCAGAAAGATCGAACGGAATATCGCTTTTTGCCGGAGTTCGGATGCTAATCCGATCTAGATCGTCTCGATAAAACGTAATATCTAGAGCTCCTACAGGCACCTGCACCTGCTCTAGCACTTCTATCTGACGCCCTAGCATTTTGGCCAGTGGCACGCCTCTGCTGTAAATGCCAATCAGTGCGAGCTTCGATAGATCTCTGGACTGTTCTACGATCTGAGACGCCAAGCGAGTGACTGTGCGGCGCAGTTCATCGGCTGAGAGAATTTCAATGATTTGGGTAGGCATCCTGATTGCTTGTTAAATCGTGATTACAAGATGAGTGCGGAGCCAAGAAACGTTTGTGGTTAGACCAACGATGCCATCTTTTGTATTTGTAATGGTAGCCCAGAGCGATTCGCTTGAGGAGTAGGACGGTAATGCGCGATCGCCTCATCCCCACTCTAAGAGCTTCCACTCATGACTCACCAATAGTGTATGCCCGTGTTTCCGGCACTCTCTGATGAATTTTCGATATCGGCATATCCTCTCTTGAGAAACCGAAAAGGCGATTAAACAGTCAGTGAGCTGGATAATACAGGGTCAACTTTCGTAAGCGGGATTCAACAAATTTTGTTAGCAGGAAGAGAGCCAGAGGTCAAGTTTTTGTTCAATCAATTTTCCCGGACGCTGACAGCGTTTGGCTGAGTATATGAGCTAGAGCAAAGATGGAACAAGGAGACACTATTAGAGTGGGTCGCAATCAACCTAAGTTGGTGGGCATTAAGAGTTGAGTTGTCGTTGAGGCAAGGCAGAAGGCAGAAGGCAGAAGGCAGTTTGCGTAGCATGGCCGCTAGGGCATAGGTAAGAGAATTTTAGTCTCTTAACATTTGTTGATGTGCGCCTACCTACTTAGCTACCTTCCTTATCACTAATCTTGTACTAATGTTCCAGGCAAAACTCTATCTACTAAAGCTGCTAAGTACCTAGCGATCGCTCATCTACTAGTCGATAGTAAAGTTTCTCACTTCAAACTCAGATCGAGTCTGATAGAGTTGCCCCTTGGTTAGCTCAACCTTCTTTACCAATCGCTCGTATTCAAGGACTATAGAAAGGGCAATTAATTTGAAACCGAACTAGACAGCAATTGCTTGCTATCAAGCGTATAAGTCAATTAAGAACGTAGGTTCAGTAGAACATTAGTTCTTGCTTCGCCCTATTCAAATCAATTATTTTATTCTAGCTGCGACCATGCGTAAGTTCTGCGGATCGATAGTTCAGTTCTCTCTCCTGAGCACTCTCAGCTTGTTGGTTCTGAGCACCAAGCAACAGCCTCAGTATGGACAGAGCACACCAAATCCGACAGGAGAATTAACGCGATCGCTTAGCCGAAAATATACTCAAGCTCAGATTGATTATTTTGTGGAAGTCGCTCTTGGCTCGGAGTTTGGAGACTCCCGCACAACCGTAAAAAAATGGGATAAGGATGTCCGAATCAAGGTTGTGGGGTCGCCCACTCAACAAGATGTCAAGACGCTACGGACTGTCATCAATGAAATCAACTCCATTACCAATGGGGTTCATCTCCAACTCAATTCCCAAAATCCTAATGTAACCCTATACTTCGTTGCTGAATCTAACTTTAGAAAGTATGAGTCAAATTATTCACCCACGAACCTAGGCTTTTTTTGGGATTTGTGGAAGGGAAATAATATAATATACAACTCAAAAATTTTGATTTCTACTGACGGAGTGACCCAAACAGAGCGTTCTCACTTAATCCGCGAAGAACTCACCCAATCTTTAGGATTAATGAAAGATTCCTATAAATATAAGGACAGCGTATTTTATCAAGGCTGGACTAGTGTTACCCAATACGCTGATATTGATAAAGTCTTGATTGAAATGCTTTATCGACCAGAAATTCGCCCCGGAATGACGAAGCCACAAGTTATACAGGTACTCAGAACACTCGATGTCAAAAAAGAGGGTGTACCTCAATGTGAATCGAATAATGCTAATCCAACTCTGAATTCTTCAATGGAATCTTGCCAACCTCAACAGTAAGGAGTGACCGCTGACCCAGATAAAGCAACCTGTAGCAGTCCCTAACCAGAGCAAAAAGCAATACCGAGTCAACTGTAGAGCTTGATAAACAGTTGTTGGTGTAATTGGGGAAATTGGATTACCCAGCAGAGGTTTCTGTTTAGCAACGCCCTGATACCAGTTTGTTCCACCAACTTGCACCCCTAGTACCGCAGCATAAGCACACTCACTCCATCCGGAGTTGGGGCTAGGGTCTTGAGGCGCATCGCGGAGGCATACTCTCCAAACTGCTAGAGGTTTCCCGGATAAAAGTGCTAAAGTCAGCGTGGTTAACCGACATGGCAGCCAGGTGAGAGCATCTTCTAGCTTAGCGCTGAACCAACCCAAATCGGTGTAAGGCTCTCGCTGGTAGCCCACCATAGAATCTAGGGTACTTGCCGCTTTATAAGCAAGGGCGAGGGGAACGCTACCAACACCAGGCAATAAGGCTCCTGCGATCGCATAAAATAAGGGAGCTGTCACTCCATCAGTTGCATTTTCTGTCACCGTCTCCAACACAGCCCGAAGAATTTCCGGCTCATCTAGTTTTTCTGTATCTCGACCGACATACTGACTGAGATTGGAACGTGCCCGCTCTAACTGACCCACAGTTAACGGTTGCAACACCTCAATGGCTGCGGTTCGCAAACTCCGGCCTGCAAAGCAGCTAGCCAGTAAAATTCCTTCCACCATCACACCAACAAGTGGGTGAATCCAGTTTGCTCCTCGAACAATTAGCCATCCTGTCAGTCCACTGCCGGTGATTAATCCAGCCCCCAACAAGACTCCAGCCCAGCGACGTTGTCGTCGAGGAACTGAGACAGCGGCAAAGGGTAAGGCAGAGGACTCTTCACCGTTCTCCGCGTTCCCATTTCCCCACGTCCCCGTGTCTTCTTCTAAATTCCTGACATCTTCTTTATTAGGTAGATACCGAAGCACAAGCTGAGTGTAGCGAGAAATGACCCAACCCATGACTCGTACTGGATGAGGCCAACCCCATGGGTCACCAATTATATAATCCAAACCAGCAGCCAATAGCAGCACAGCAGCATCTGGTCCTAAATTGGTCGCGATCGCATGCATGAGAAGACGCTTTTAACAAATTGAAGATTGCATCAAGAACGAGGAGAGTTTTTTCGGCATTATTATAAAGTCTATTTCTTTCATTGGTTGGGTTCTTTCCGTCTAACAGGAGAGTGACACCAAGCACTTGCCTGCTCATTTTTTTATGTTTTCGGAGCTCGCGCAAACACTCACACAGTTTTTGTCTTCCCCCTCACAGCCATCTCACCAGCGAGTCGGCAGACAGTTTCTACTCAACTCAACAAATAAGTCGGTATTAACAGCCTTAGGGACTTCAACAAAAAGCTAAGTTGTGGTAAAGCAGGGTCGAAGTTTTAGAAAAGAGGCAGCCTCAGGAGATGTTGGAGTATAGAACTCTAGACTTTACAGGGCTATTTTCGGCTCTAGCTGCTACGAACAGGGTTATTGCTTATGGCTTCTGATGCTCCCTCTCCAGAGCTACTGTTAGTAGTACCTAGAGAGTAAGAGACTATTATCTCCGTTAAACTCCAGCAGTCGGCCGTCTGCGATCGCTCTTACTTCATACTTTTTAATAACTAGTTATCCCTTTCATTCATATCATCTTAAGAGAGCCATCAAATAACAAAGCTTGTTTCTTCTCCAACCGCAGCTTGCCAACTACGAGCATCGTAGTAAAGGTCTGCAAGCGTTATACTATACAACGCTTCTTTAAGCTTTTGGTGAAGTCGGTGCCAGAGCGTAAACGTTACCCAGTCTTCAGCTTGATCGGCATCTGGTGTATGGTGAGGCAATGGCTCAATAGTTTCGCCGACTGCTTCTAAGATTTGACCGAGAGAAATTTGTGAAGGTTCGCGGGCTAATTGATAGCCACCGTTAGCACCGCGCACGCTCGTCACTAGACCGGCGCGACGCATTTCAATCAATAGTTTCTCCAAATAGGGAGCTGGGAGGTCTTGTCGCTCGGCGATGGCTTTGACCGATGTCGACCCTAACCCTTTGTGCAGGCTCAGATCTAATAAGGCTTTGACACTGTAATGTCCGCGCGTTGTGAGCTTCATCGGATTGAAAATATATCAGTAGTACAGCCTATTGTGACAAGTCAGACGGCGATGAACTTCGGACACGAACATTGTGATGAAAATCTCTCTTACCCTGCTTCGGGTGGCCTCCCTTGGTACCGAGAGCTATTTTCAGATTAGCAACTTCAATAGTAATGCTTACAGGCTCCTTTTGCCGCTCTCGCTCCTGAAGCCCTGCTCAGAGCGCACCTAGTTATTGGTTTGAGTCGTTTTATTCGTCGCCAAAGAAAGCTGTAATATCAACTGAGATCGGTTTTAAAAATAAGGGGTAGCGACTAGGGTGGGGAGGCTTTCTTCCCTCATCCAATCTTTATAGCTATAGCGAAGGAGAGTAGAGTACCCAATCAACTTGGCAAGGGGGAACCTTCAGCAATAGAAGATCGGTACCTAACTTTTCCACTACTCCTCTAAGCCGTCTTTGACTGCAATCGCGGTAATTTTTTAGTTACCAGGGTGAGTGCAAGACCCGCTCGAGCTTGCCATCAGCAACACCCCATGAAAATTCCTACACTCCGATCTCTTACCTGCTCTCAAGACTGATAGGAGATCCATCCTAATCCTGATGCATTGCTTCTCAAGCTTAATCCATCACCGAACCCTAGCCTTGGCAAGACAAGGATTATTTTTCCCCAGATATCTAGACTTTAAACCGCTCACCTTATCTCGATGGATCAATTGTTCACAATTTCTTGCACAGGTATATCGCAAGTTAGAAACTTTTAGTAAATAAACGTAGCGAACAGAGTTGACACTTTCCGTGTAATATAGTTTTAGGTACTGACAGAAGCAGAAGATTTTATTATCTTGGTTGACCATCAGTCCAACAAAAACCTTGCACACCACCTAACTCCTTAGTTTTAGATTCAAGTTGATGGCTAAAAAGAAAAAAGTGGACCCTTTAGAGGGTGAGGCGCTAATCAAGAAAGTCAAAGAGCTGGGAAACCTCAGCAAAGAAGAAAAAGCCAGAGCCTGTGGCTACTACACCGTGACGAAAAACGGGGTAGAGCGAGTCAACATGATGAAATTCCTCAATGCCCTGATCGATGCTGAAGGAATTGAGTTAGACAGCAAAGCTAATGGCAATGGACGTGGCGGACGTAGTGCTAGTTATCGGATTAGTGTGCAATCCAACGGTAATCTGTTGATTGGCTCTGCTTACACGAAGCAGATGGGCTTACAGCCAGGAGATGAATTTGAAATTACTCTTGGACGGAAGCACATTCACCTAAAGCAACTTGACACACAGGAAGAAGAGACTGCTGAAGCATCGTGAGTTCGATAGGTAAGTGAGAAATAGGGTCAGAGACTTATCTATCAAACAAAACTTACCTGAAGTTACAGCCGAAACAATAGACTTCTGACTGCCGAGTAAGAGCAGTTTTATGACTCGGTCACTTGTCATAGGCGCTCTACAAACAGCGCAATGGGCAAAGCACTTTTTGCAGTGTATTTGAGTGCTTTGCCAGCATTGTCGCGTTTAAAAGTACAACGAACTGTAGTAGTACTAATTACCATCAAAACTTATCTCCGCCTGTTACTCCAATGAAAACAGGCGAGAGATTTTATGTGTTTTTTGGATGGGGAGGTACTACAGAGTAAGGGGTGAGTTACTGAGAACAGAAAATCACCCAGGTTCGATTTTGCAAATTAGCTGGACAGTCGTTTAATCCATCGCTAGCGAGAGGGTAGACTGGGTCTAGCTCGCTCGTTAACTGGCTCTTTAGTTACTAAAACCCAGTCAGGTGCCTGACCAACTCTACCGATTAGTCTGTGCTGCCCTAAGTTCATCTGCTTAAACGCCTGGTTGTCCAATAACAAATAAGGTTGTCGATCGCGTTCCCAGCGTTCTTTGAGTTCGGGCATGGAGGCTGGGATAATTTGGCGATCGCTATAAAAACTCAGAGCAGGACGAGCTTGAGAGAGGGACGCATAAATTGGTTGTTCTTTCGGCGTACCTCGCTGGAGAATAGCGGCGATCGGTTCAACGGGGTAAGCACTTTCCAATCGCCAACTCCAATAGGGAGATGTCATAAACAGCAGAAGCGAAACATACATCCCCCAAAATAAAATCAAAATAAATTGTAGGTCGCGCCGAGCGACTAGAACCGCTGCGATCGTCAGTGTCAAAGCCATCGAGCCAAAGACGATCGATAATGAGCGATCGAACGAGTTGAAAATGCCCCAGTAAATGGCAAAAACGATCGCTCCTAGTGCTAGTACAGCCAAGCCAATACTCCAGAAACGCGGGTAGGATTTCCCACTCGGCCAATTCCACACATCTGCTAAATGGACTCCACTGGCAAGCGCCAGCACTGGGTAGAGGGGTAAGGCATACCAAGGAAGTTGGGTAACCAGTACTAAACTCGCAACACAATAAATTCCAGCCCAAATGATCACTAATTTTCCCCACCCCCAATTTCGATGCTCCCAAGCAAAGCGTAGCCCATAGGGAAAGAAGATGAACCAAGGGGCAAATTTTAAAATTGCGATCGGGTAGTACCAAGGAGAGCGATTATAGCTCTCCAATTGCGACCAAAAATGCTGGAGCGACGAGATATCAAGTTCTGTTGTCCTGATAGCCTGACTGTATTGAAGTAATCCAGGCATGTACCAAGCCGCCCAAGGCCCAAGACCTAAGAATAAGCCAAACCACCAATAAGTAGAGGTGACGAGTCTTGGAGTATCCCAGCCCAAAAATAGTAACGTGACTGTCCCCATCAACAGTCCAATTGGGATACCCTTAGCCAGACAAATTAGCCCCCATCCTAGCCCAACACCCAACGACCAGCGTAAGTCACGACGCGATCGCACGACGCACCACATCATGAAAATGACAAAACACAAGGTCGCTCCATCGACCATTGCTAGACGACTGTGATAGACGACGGGTAGTAAAGTCAGATAAATTAAACAAGAAAAAATCGCACTCTGACGAGCGGGAAAAATTTCCCGACCAATTCCATACAGTAGCGGTACCGAAAAAGCACTTAAAATAGCACCAGGTAAGCGAGTTGTCCACTCATTAATACCAACAAATTTATAGGTTCCAGCAACTAGCGAATAGACTAGGGGCGGCTCTGCCACATCGGGTTTACCAATGAAGCTCGGGTAAAGCCACGACCACGACTTCACAGGGATTTTACTAAGTTCACGAGCAACTAGGGCAATGGTTCCTTCGCCCCAATCTTGCAAAGGGGGACTACCCAGATTAATGCAGAAAAGGAGTAGTGCAGCTAGGAGTAATCCTATACCGAACAAGCGATCGACCCAGGGTTCTTTCCGACGAATTGTGTTCCCTGAGCGTCCCCAAGTAAAAGTTTGACGATTCATCTTTACCAACAATTCAAATTACTGCTCGTTGCCAGTCCCGTTTCTCATGGCAATCCGATCTGCTGTTCGGGAGTAAAATGACTCGCAGCAGCGGTACCCCTCTCAAAGGTGACTTTCCAATTATGAATGAGAAATTTACTAGCGTTACCTGGGTTGAGTCTTATGTGCTTCACTTGCTTTTGTTCTGTGAAACAAATATTTTCAAATCTACAAGCTGAGCCATCCATGAAGACGATCGGACGATAAAGCAACAATCAACCTCCGATGTTCTCAGACAAGCTTAAGTAACAAGTACCCAAGCTAAGGTCAATAACGCAGCAGCGCTTGAGCGAAATGAAGCCGTTGGACAAATTGTTACCGAACGGTGACACTAGGTGTCCGTTCGTCACTCAGAACACTAGGGGGTTTGAGGAGATGATTGTAAGATCGATCCTCTCTCTATCTCCTTCCCTCCCTGCAAGAAGCATCTGCGTTCTTACTATTAGCAATCTGCACGCCAAGATTTTTTCGGTAATAATGCTTCCTCGCTCTTCTATGTCCGAAAGCCAATAAAGGCAGAACCAGACAGCGTAACCGCAATGAGCAAGCCGTCCCAAGCGCAGTTGTTGGGCAAGACTTCAGCCCCAAGCCACATGACTCAGACAAGTTTTGTAGAATCCAAGTGCTAAAATACCCCAAATGAATCACAACTTAACAGTTTCTTCACTCTTACAAACCAAATTTGAAAATTTGTCGGTTCAGCAGCACCACGACTAGTTTCTCTAAATAATTCTTACGGTAGCAATGCACTCGAATCAAGTGACACTCCTACACAATAGTAAAGAAAATTATGGGAAAAACAGAAGGGGTACCTTACAAAAAGTCAAAGTTGTGCAGTCATAGTTATTTTTCGTGATGTTCTCTCTAGGAGGTATGCACTCTGTTTCACTGGAGGTGTGACAATAGAAAAGCTTTTTCGAGAGGTAGAAGAGCTACCCTTGGAAGCAGACTAAACCTTTTAAATTAAGGAAAAGGACGATCGGGTGGGCAACAGCAGTAGTGCTTATTCTCTCTCTACCTCCATTCTTAACTACCTACAGCCACCTAATTAATCCGGATAGCTATAAATGCGAGAGTACGATTGGCTATAACTCTAGACAACTCGGACTAAGCCTTGTCAACACGCCCAGACAACAGGACGATCGCGCCCAACTCAACTTGTTTAGTTAGCTCAGTACTGGAAACTCCCACAAGTATTGCATTTGAGTTCATCTGAAGCATTAGTGACGAGCGATCGCTCGTGCTTTCTGACTAGATCGGCATTACTGACCTGGATTTGCTAAAAGTTGTACCCTGTTTATGAAGCACCTCGCACATTTCCTATGGTCAGATTACCTGCCTTGTTAAAAACCGACTTATGCTTTTGAACACAAAAAAAGGTGCATTGAGAGCTGAGTCGATCGCCTGCGACACTTACGCATATGGAAGGATCGTTTGAACTAACTCTACAGATGGTCATGGCTGTCCTTGCCGGGATTGGAGCCCAGGTCATCGCGGCTTACCTGAAAGTTCCAAGCATTGTCTTTCTCCTCGTGTTTGGCATTTCCCTGGGGCCAGATGGCCTAGGTCTGTTACATCCACAAAAACTGGGAGTCGGTCTAGAAGTCATTGTTGCCCTCTCTGTAGCAGTCATTTTATTCGAGGGAGGGCTAAGCCTGGAACTACGAGACTTGGGTAAAGTGTCTGGTAGCCTCAGAAACTTAGTCACATTGGGGACACTGATCACGCTGCTGGGAGGCGGCATGGCAGCGCACTGGCTGGGTGAATTTCCCTGGTCTATTGCCTTTCTTTACGCGTCTCTTGTGGTGGTTACCGGTCCAACTGTCATTAGTCCTCTGCTCAAGCAAGTGAAAGTGGATCGTCAGGTAGCGACGATCTTGGAAGGAGAAGGAGTCTTAATTGACCCAGTGGGTGCGATCCTCGCCGTCGTGGTACTCGACACCATTTTGAACGGTGATGCCAGTCCGTCCGAGGCAATTATTGGTCTGACGTTGCGCCTCGGTATCGGTGCAAGCATCGGGGCAAGTGGCGGTTGGTTGCTGGGCTTAATTCTCAAACGCGCTAACTTTATCTCAGAAGAACTGAAAAACTTAGTCGTGCTAGCCGGAATGTGGGGATTATTTGGCTTAGCACAGATGATTCGCTCCGAATCCGGATTGATGGCAACTGTAGCGTCTGGAATTGTGCTAGGAGCCTCTGCCCTACCGGAAGAGCGATTATTGCGGCGGTTCAAAGGACAATTAACTATCCTAGGCGTCTCAGTGCTGTTTATTTTGCTCTCGGCCGATCTATCCATTGCCAGTATTTTCGCACTGGGCTGGGGTAGCCTGTTTACAGTCTTAGTCCTGATGTTCGTGGTGCGCCCGATCAGTATTGCCTTATGCACCTGGAATAGCTCGCTCAATTGGCGGCAGAAAAGCTTTTTAGCCTGGGTTGCGCCGAGAGGAATTGTCAGTGCCTCTGTTGCTTCTCTGTTCGCGATTCTCCTGACTGAACGGGGGATAAATGGTGGGGACTCGATCAAAGCACTAGTCTTTTTGACAATCCTGTTAACTGTCTTTTTGCAAGGACTGACCGCTCGTTGGGTCGCCAACTGGCTGCAAATTAACCGGCAGTCGGGAGCGACAGGTGCTGTAATCATTGGCTGTAACCCGTTAAGTCGCTTGATTGCCCGTCTGTTTCAAGAGCGGGGAGAATCTGTCGTACTGATTGACACTGACCCAGAAGCGTGTCAAAAAGCCGAACAAGAAAATTTGCGGGTGTTTCAAAGCAGTGGCTTGGATATTGACGTTCTGGAAGAAGCTGGACTTGATTCCATGGGAACCTTCCTGGCGATGACCAGTAATGGTGAGGTAAATTCAGTACTGGCTCAACGAGCGGCTGAGGAGTTCGCACCACCGCGTGTCTTAGCGGTATTTCCTCGCGACCCCCAAAGCAATACAACAACTAACAACACCAAAGTGAATCAAGCGTTCGTCCCGCAACTGTCGATCAAATCGTGGAATCAGTACCTCAACGATGGGCAAGTGAAGTTGGGGCAAACCACACTCAAAGAACCAGGACTTGCGTTTCAGCGAGCGCACTTACAAGCCTTAATTCGTTCTGGAGAACTTTTGCCCCTACTGGTGGAGCGGGAATCGAGTTTTCAAGTTGTACCAGCGACTGAAACTTGGCAAGCAGGCGATCGCATTATTTATCTCCTGCATGACCCCAGACCAAAACTCCTCAAGCGCTTATCGGGTGCTAACCCCTCGACTCGCTTGGCCTTAGAAAAACTGCCAGAAGTGGAAGAAGTTCCCATTTCAGCAGCTCTTTCAAGTACTCCTATCGAAGAAATGGCGCAGTAAGTCATTGACTCAGATGCTACCAATTGCATCTAAGTAGCATTGGTAAGCACTTCGTCCGCAGCAAACGAAGATGACATTCTCGATCGCGGTACTACTTGTTAGAAAACGGCTGACTTCACGAACGGCAATTTTAGAGGCGAGTTCAATCGGAAAACCAAATGTCCCCGTGCTAATCGCTGGAAATGCAAGGGTTCTGAGCGAGTATTGTTCGGCCAGGGCTAAGCTGTTACGGTAGCATCTCGCTAATATCTCACCTTCTGAGCGATCGCCTCCCTGCCAAACCGGGCCAACCGTATGAATGATAAACCGTGCTGGCAGGTTATAACCATTCGTTATCTTGGCTTCTCCTGTCGAAATCCCATTGAGCAGACGGCAGGCTTCCTGTAACTCTGGCCCAGCAACAGCGTGAATCGCTGCATCGACACCACCACTGCCTGAAAAGGAATTATCAGTAGCATTGACAATGACATCCACGGCTTGGCGAGTGATATCACCTTCAACAACCTCCATTCGATGGAGAATATTTTGAGCGTAGACTTGGCGGTACCGCTCCCTCGAACTGCGCTGGCGATAGTAGCTTTGGGACGAACTACTTCTGGTGAACTTTTTGTACTGTCGTGCTTGGATGTCAGTATCTAGCTGAGTTAAATCGCTCACTTCTTGCTGCATCTGAGCTGAATTAGAGATATCCAAAACTGACAGTCTGGTATCTTGGAGCAATTGGCTCGCTTCCGCATAATTGCTCTGCTCGACTAGTCGCACGGCTTCCTTCTTGGCGCGTGCTGCCATCAATAGGGCAACCTGTTCTTGGACTTCCAGGTTCAGGGGAAATTCTTCCAGTTGCGCCGTACTGACTATTGGCAGTTGTAGGGCCATCCGTATTTTTTGTCGTTCCGGGTTTTGTGGATCGTTCCAGGCTAAGCGGAAATAGCATAAGTTAGTCGCTTGCGACATAGCAGGGACGCGCAGCCTGACCACAACCTCAATGGGGTTACCGATAACCAAGTTAGTCAACTGGTAGCGACCCTTACGATTAATCTCTAGGTCGTTGAGCACGTCAGCGAGTTCGACACCGGCTTGCGGCTCAATCCCCAAACTAACGGTATGTCCAACCGTCGCCATTAAGCCTTGTAGTTCCGCTTGGAAAATCGTCGGCAGCTGCTGTGGCGATTCGATGTAGTAAAAATTTCCATCCCCACTGCTTGCCATTGCCTCCAGGAGATTTTGGTCGTAATCATTGCCAACACCCATGGTGGTGGTACTGACACCCTGTTGCGCTAGACGATGAACATCGGAAGCGATCGCATCTGGATTAGTCACACCGACATTCGCCAAGCCATCGGATAAAAGAATTACGCGATTGAGATGTTCCGGGTTGAGATATCGCGCCACTTCATTTTGCCCCTGTAGCCAACCGGCGTGAAGCGCGGTGCTACCTCTGGACTGAATCTGCTGGATTTTGCGAACGATGTTCGTTTTTTGAACCGCTAAAGTACTCGGTACCAGAGTTTCTACACGATCGTCATAAATCGTAACGCTTACGCGATCGCTAGGTAGCAACTGATGTACGGCGTAGCAAGCTGCCTGACGAACGTATTCAATTTTTTGTCCGTGCATTGAACCCGAACGGTCAATCACTAAGCCAATATTGAGGGTTGGTCGTTTGAGTTCCACTTCTACAGCCGGTGGGATAATTCTCACCAAAACATCCAAGGTGGTTGGAGAATCCGAACTCACCGCAGCCCGTAAGGGGATTAAATCAATCGTGGGTACTCTCATTGGGCGTTACTCCTTTTCGTTGGAATGGCGTGTAGCGCACCGCTCAAGCGATCGCTTCTTGGTTGTTGTGCAATGTTGTGAAGCCGATGTCAGCCGCTTTCGCGATCGTGGACGTTATTGATGACCCCGAGCGAGGCTAAATCTGAGGTCTTAGTGGGGAAGGAATGCGTTTCAGGAACGCATGAAATGAGCAGACGAATTGCTCAATAGAATATATCTCTGGCTTACTCTGAGCTATGCAAAAATTTACAAGAGAAAATTTTTAAGGACAAAATTTTGGAGAAAATTGAGATGTTGTATTTAGCCTAATTGAGGGAAATTCCCTGAAGCCGCCAATTACTTAGGGAGGCTGGAAGACTGTTAAGGTAAGAGATAAAGCTTGAAAGGAACTGACCAAACTTAGACAATTCCCCGAACTTATTTTGGACAGCATGGATGTCTTGAGCGGTTGATACGTTTTGTTTCAGAACGCGATCGCTCTTGCCGTTGGGCAGCTAGCGTTCTATAA
This sequence comes from Allocoleopsis sp., assembly GCA_036703375.1. Classification (GTDB taxonomy): domain Bacteria; phylum Cyanobacteriota; class Cyanobacteriia; order Cyanobacteriales; family Coleofasciculaceae; genus DATNPC01. The sequence continues at coordinate 1,366 of DATNPC010000062.1, read as the reverse complement.
ACCCATCAAACTCGACGCTTGCATCAGTTTCCGACTGAGAATTGATTGAGATTGCCTGACTTATGCGTGACTTAGGAGTCAGGACTGATGCATGGCTGTTAAGAAAGTGGATATGATGTGAGAAAATTTCTACTTACTTGAGCTATGTCGCGCATGTCGCGGTCAATCAGAGTTGCCCCAGAGTGCATCCCAACCGTTAAACAAGCTCTGAGGCTTCATGGCTTCCCCAGTCAAAATGCGCTAGCGATCGAGTTAGGACGCGCTCGCGCGACTATCACCCGATTTTTTACCGGCAAACCTGTTGACTATATTAACTTTGTCGAAATTAGTGAGAAATTGGGGTTGGACTGGCATGCGATCGCCTACATTGAAGAAATCTTACCCATCCCGGTAGAACCTGTTCCGCCCCCTGCACCGCTCTCAGATGATAAGTCGGAGAAGAAGGGTTTAGGGATTGACTGGCGGCAAGTTTGCCGTGACATGTTGGACGCTCAAAATCAAAGACGACTGACGACTAATCCTCTAACTGCGGGAGATGGAGTCGCTTTTGAACTGGATGAAATTTATGTACCTTTGGGATTGGTAGAACGAAAACAGCGAGACAGGCGCAGTAGTGATGTTTCTCCAGAGCAGGGTTCAAGAATTTATGAACCAGAAGCCTCTGACGAAATCATCAAAACATTTCAACACGATGAGTTCTTTGAGCAAGTTCTAGAAAAAGGGCGAAGCCGAAGAATCGCCATTATTGGAGAACCAGGTGCTGGGAAAACCACGCTTCTACAAAAAATTGCAGCGTGGATACTCGATAACAAGTCTGACGTGCCAATTTGGATTTCTTTGGCAGACTTACAGGGGAAAAGCCTGAAGGCATATTTACTCTCTGATTGGCTAGAAAATGCCACCCGAAGCGTACACGTTTCAAAAGAAGTACAGAAAGCTCTAGGTGAGATATTCAACAGTGGACGGGTGTGGTTGCTGTTGGATGCGGTGGATGAAATGTCGATGGGGGCGCAAAGCCTTGCGCCCCTACAGTTGATTGCCAATCAGATCACAGGTTGGGTAGCCGATGCCAAGGTAGTGCTGACTTGTCGGCTCAATGTTTGGGATGCGGGGAAAAATGCACTAGAAGCGTTTGAGACTTATCGCAATTTGGACTTTAGCTATGGAGATGCTCAAACTCCAGATCAGGTGGGACAATTTATTAGGCGTTGGTTTAGGGAAAATCCAGAACTAGCTGAACGCTTACGAGCTGAACTAGAGCAGCCTGGACGGGAGCGAATTAAGGATACCGTCAAAAATCCTCTCAGGTTGGCACTGTTGTGTCGAACTTGGGGACTAGGGCAAGGAGGACTCCCCAATACCAAGG
>DATNPC010000061.1:0-8772 GCA_036703375.1 Allocoleopsis sp. | reverse complement strand
GGCAGCTCGAAGTGCAGATTTAGCATTCGAGACTGATCTGTTTAACAGCCCAGATACCTACATTCAAGACGGTAGTCAAGACGGACTAGAATCGGAGTCAGGCTTCTACCACCCCTCAATCTCCCATCCTCAATTCCGGAGTGGATCGATCCCTGCCGCCCCCATCGATCCAGAAGTTGGTATGGCAGAACTCAACTCTCTAGCGGATATCTTTGAAGGCCAAACTCCCGATCTCGACCAAACCTGGCAAGAAGAAGAGATTATCAGCCTTGATGAGGGAGAGTTTTCATCCGAGCGAGACAACGTTTTTCCAGTGGATGACCAAAGCGATTTTGACGACTTACTCAGCGACACCGATGACTCGACCATCCCAACCCTGGACGCATCTGAGGATGACTTAATGGGATGGTTAGGGAACGACTCTACTGAGGATCTAACGTTTACGTCCCAAGAGTTAACAGACTCCCTATTTGATGAGTTTCAGCCTGAATCCTTACCTAGCCAAACCGAGAACTTTTCTGACCTGCTATTTGAGGCAACGGAAACTCCCTCAGCGGACGACTTAACTAGCTTGTTTGGTGACAGCTTCTTTGAAGAAGACGAGGCTTTGGCAGCACCGACAGCGACGTGGGAACTCCAGGCTGAGACACTGCCGGAATTTCAGCAGACAGACGATGACCTGTTTGCCATGCCAGCGGAGGGGATGGTCAACGCCGTGGAGGCTAGCAGCCCGCCGAGTCCAGAAGTTCCGGTAGATGCCGATATCGCCGACATTTTCTCAGATGGCGAAGACATTGCCAGTGAAGAGTTGGCATGGGACGAGGAGAGTAATCCGTTGGTGTTTGAAGATTCATCGTTCCTGGAACTGGATGGCTTCGATAGCGAGGCAGGCTGGGCAGATGATGCGATCGCTGAATCCGACTCCGGCTTGGGCGATTTATTAGGCATGTCCGATCGCGATGTTGCTTCAGAGGGCGAGCAAGCGATGGATTTGGAGGATTTCGCCGCCCTGAGTTCGATGGATGAAGACGCGATCGCATTTCCCGTCTGGGCAGACAGCGAACTGTCTCAAGACCAAAGTCCCGAAGTGCCAGCCGAGCAAGAAGATTTAGCGCTGAGTCTCGATGATGCTACCTCTGAGTTAAGCTTTGATGAACTGACGTTTGATGAATCGTTCGGCGATAACACGGCGTCCGAACTGAGCTTCGATGACCTGACGTTGGCTGAATCTACAGACGCTTTCGATTTAGTACAAAGCAATACTTTTGACGTTGATGAATTGGAGGTTGACAGCACTCCCGCGTCTACCGATCTTCAGCCCTCCGATTTCGATTTCGAGTTAGAGGAGGCATCAGCGAGTAGTCCCTTCAACGTCGAGCTAGAGAGTGAAGGGGGGATGGATAACTTATTTTTTGAGGAGGAGGTACTGCCCTCAGTGGAGGCATACCATAGTCCTACCTTCCGTTCTTTAGAAGAGTTAGAGGATTTACTCGATTCACAACCCCCTGCTCCAGAAAGCGAAGCGATCGCCTTTGAAGAGTTTAACCTAGACTCACCCGAACAACCGGACAGCCTGTTCGAGCTTGGGAGTTTCAATGACCTGTTTGACACTGAAGACGCTACTGATACGCCAAATGTCGATCGCGCGCTCGAATTTGAGGACTTTGCGCTACAAGACGAAACCCTGGGAGAAGACCTATTTGGCGATCGGGCAACTGAACTAGAACCGACAGCTGACTTCTCAGAATCCTTATTCGACGAGGATGCAACTCTGTTTGACCTGGACAGTCCAACTCCAGCAGCGGAGCAAACCCTCAGTTCAGAACCGCCAACGTCTGAAGGGGTTACTGATAACTTAGACGCGCTCTTTGGTAGCGAAACCCCCGAGGAGACAGATAGCCTTGATGCGATCGCGGCTGACACGTCAGAGCTAAATTTTGCCGAAGATGTCTTGTTTGATGAAGCTTTTTCCGCTGAAGGAGACTTCGCTCTAGACGGAGCAGAGGCGTTCTCAGCACAAGACGCCCTATTTGATTGGGATGCTGTCGAACGCAACGACCAGGAACAAACCGCTCCCCAAGCCGCCGAGGATAGCACCATCGATTTGAGTGCGACGAGTTCAGAGCTAGAGGCGCTGTTGGGCGAAGAAACTCCAAGGGATGACGAGGCTCTCAATCTGACAGAAGAGAACTGGTTTGCAGCACCCGAACTTGCCTCCACCTCAGGGCTAGCGTCAGCAGATTGGACGGAAGAAGAGACGGGTCTGGATTGGGAGGCAGCCGATGCGCTGGATGCAGAAAATCTGGACGAGTTCTTCAGTCTCCAAGCCAGTGAAGCATCAGCGATCGACAACTGGGATGAGGTACTGACAACGCCTCAAGATTCAGACGAACTGGGCGATGCTACGGCAGATCTCTTAGCAGAAGAATGGAACTGGGCAACCCCAGAGGATGAAACAGCGCCAACACTCGGTTTGGAGGAAGACGTCGCCGCTGCTGTAACCCCTGCACCTTCAGAGGCTTCGGAATGGGACGATTTGAACGATCTGTTGGGAGAACAGCCAGAAGAGATGGTCTTCGGCAAGGATTTTTCCTCTACAGCCGCCGATGCAGCCGACCAATCTCTGTTCGACGAGTTGGACGATTTCGAGCAGGAAGCAGCCATCGCTTCACCCGCATTGGAATTTGAAGATTTGGAGGCGATGCTGTCTGAGGCCACAACTCTAGAAGAAGGAGAACGCGATGATGGCTTTGCCGATCTAGAGGCGATGTTATCAGAACCTACCCCTTCCCCTGCTGCTTCAGCATCTTCAGGAAACACGCTGGCATTTGAGGATCTAGAAGCCCTATTAGAAGAACCAACACCTGCCGCTGCCTCCACTACTCCCGCATCCGCTAAGACTTCGGCTCAAAAAGCCAGCACGACAGACGACGAGTTCGGAGATTTAGAGAACCTGCTCAAGCAGTTTGAGGAGAAAATCGGGGGGCCACCTTCAACTACGGTAGACCAGCGACAGGCTCGGCCTTCCATCCGACCGCGTATCGTTAAGGTATTTGAGCAGACGATGCGCGTGCCAGTGAAGCACCTCGATAGCCTCAGTAACTTGGTGGGAGAACTGGTCGTAAACCGCAACAGTTTGGAGCAAGACCAAGAGCAATTGCGGCAATTCTTGGATAACTTATCGCACCAGGTATTAGCTCTGAGCGATGTTGGCGCGAGGATGCAAGATTTGTACGAGCGCAGCCTCTTAGAAAGCTCTCTGCTAGCCAGCCGCCGCTCTATATCAGAGTCGGAATTGTCGCCGTCCAGTAGTGCCACGGGATTCGACCCGTTGGAAATGGATCGCTTTACGGGCTTCCATTTGCTCTCTCAAGAAATGATTGAGCTGATCGTGCGGGTGCGTGAAAGTGCCTCTGATATCGAGCTGTTGGTGGATGGCACCGACCAAGTGGCTCGAATGTTACGGCAGGTGACGACTCAGTTGCAAGAAGGGCTAACGCGTGCACGCATGGTGCCGTTTGCTCAAAATGCCGATCGCTTGCTGCGTGCCGTGCGCGAAATTGCGTTGAAGTTACGCAAACAAGCCGAGCTGCATGTGGAAGGCCGGGAAACCTTGATCGATAAAATGATCTTGGAAAACCTCTATGACCCGATGACGCACTTGGTCAACAATGCGCTAACTCACGGGATTGAGTTGCCAGAGGTGCGTCGAGCAGCGGGTAAGCCTCCGATCGGCCAAATTACGCTCAAGGCGTTTCACCAAGGGAACCAGACGGTAATTTCGATCTCCGATGATGGAGCGGGGATTAATGCCGAACGGGTGAGAGCAAAAGCGATCGAGCAAAATCTGATTAGTGCAGAGGACGCAGAAAAACTCACTCCGATCGATTTATACGACTTCCTGTTCCATCCCGGTTTTAGTACAAAAGATAAAGCCGATGACTTTGCAGGGCGCGGTGTGGGCATGGATGTCGTGCGGACCTGCTTGAGCGAAATTCGCGGAACGATTCATATTGACTCTACGCCGGGGAAAGGCACGACTTTTACTATTCGTCTGCCCCTGACGCTGAGCATTTGTAAGGCGCTGTGTTGTCTGAGCGATCGCGCGCGCATTGCGTTCCCCATGGATGGGGTAGAAGACATGCTGGATGTATTGAGCGATCGCGTTCAAACGAACTCAGACAATCAACCCTGCATTCAGTGGCGCGACTCCTTGCTCCCATTCCAGCCCCTGACTGAATTGCTCACGTACAATCGTCAAATCAGCCGAGGAACTGTCTACGGCGGTAAACGAGAGGATGACTCGATCTCAATTGTCGTGCTCCGCAGTGCGGGTAACTTCCTCGCCGTCCAAGTCGATCAAGTCTTAGGCGAGCAGGAAATCGTGATTAAGCAACTCGAAGGGCCAGCTCCTAAGCCAGTGGGCATTGCTGGAGCAACGGTGTTAGGAGATGGTCGAATTATGCCAATTGCCGATGTGTTGGAACTCATCGACTTGGCAATGGGTCGGATTCGGAAGGACGGTGGTGTGACGATCTGGCCGCGAGATGAAATTCAGGAGCTACCTCCTGATGAAGAGATGCCAGAAACGAAGCCCGAACCCCTGGTTCTGATTGTCGATGATTCGATTACCGTGCGCGAACTCCTCTCGATGACCTTCAGCAAAGCGGGTTATCGAGTCGAACAAGCTCGCGATGGTCAAGAAGCCTGGGATAAACTTCGGTCAGGTCTACCCTGCGACATTGTCTTCTGTGACATTGAAATGCCCAGGATGGACGGTTTGGAACTGCTATCCCGATTACAGAAAGACGATAAGCTGCGCGAGCTGCCGATCGCAATGCTAACGTCTCGCGGTGCCGATCGACACCGACATATGGCTTCTCAACTGGGCGCTCGCGGCTACTTCACCAAGCCCTACCTAGAAGAAGTACTATTGGATGCCGCTCAACGGATGATTAAAGGGGAGGTACTGTTTAGCAGCAGTACAAACGTTTAAATTTGCCTTGAGAACCCAATCCCAACTCCAAAATGCACGGGGTATTGTCCGGAGGAAATGTTTTATTCTGGGATAGTTTCTCGTGCATTGAATGCTGAGTGATTGTGTCTTGAGGACAATTTTGAGACATCACACGCCAACGAAACAACAAGTCTGGGCGACATCTTTGATGCAAAACTTCTGCAATTTACCCAAACGCGATCGCCTGAGTGCTGTGCCGACTAGACTCGCTACACTCCTACCGTTACGTGTTGTCGTGACGCTCGCGTGTCTGTATGGGCTGACGAGTGCTGCCGCACAACCGGCCGGAAAAACGAATGAGGTGGAACTCAAGGTGGGAATTGTACAGCGATTTGGAGATGAACCCACCGACGAAATGACGCTGAAAGCCACTCCAGGCGATCGGCTGACGATCCACTTCTTGTCCGGCAATATGCAGGCGCAAACCGTGCAAGCGGACAGCATTACGCTGGAAACAGCGATGCAAACGTTACCGGCTCCGGAAGTCGAAGAGAATTTAGTTCTGAGCAACCAATCGACGTTTGAAACGGCAGAAGATAGCGCCAATCAATGGCGTAGTAAGGGTATTGCTGTAGAAATCAGTCAGCCAGAGCGTTGGCAAGTTTGGGCAAAACGCGATGTTTATCAGACGCCGTTAGTACGGCGTCTGTTGCTCTCGAATCTTCAGTCTCAAGGGAATACATCTGCCTATCTCGACACCAAAATTGTGCGAGAAGTCCCCCGAATATCCTTTGTCATCAATGGCTTTCGCTACACTCGACGCGAACTAGACATTACTTCCGGCAAAAATCTCATCCAGCTTAGCGTGGGGAAGAATGACAAAACCCCAGAACTGTATCCCGGCAGCCTACGCATCCAGCCTAACTCCTACGGCGACTACACGTTGGTGAACCAGGTACCCCTAGAAACCTATTTAAGAGGGGTAGTGCCGTTTGAAATTGGGGAAGGAGCGCCTTATGCAGCAGTAACGGCTCAAACGATCATTGCTCGCACGTATGCCCTGAGAAACATGCGCCGATTTGCCGTGGATGGCTACGAACTGTGTGCGGATACTCACTGCCAGGTTTATAAGGGACTCACTAGTCCATGGCCGCTGGCCGACCAAGCGATCGCGGCGACAAAAGGTCTGGTACTCACTTATAACAATGAGTTAGTAGACGCCCTATACTCATCTACGACTGGTGGAGTCACGGCACCGTTCAGCGACGTGTGGAATGGTGCAGAACGCCCTTACTTAAAAGCGATCGTGGATGCCCCAAAAGCGGTCTGGAATTTATCGCAAAAATCTTTAGCAGACGAGCAAAACTTCCGCCAGTTCATTAACTTGAAGCAGGGATTTAATGAAACCAACAAGTCTTCCTTTCGCTGGCGTTATACGAACACCTTAGAGCAAATCAAAGCCGACTTACAGCGCTATCTGAAAAAAAATAGCAGTCCCCTTGCCAACTTCAACACTATCGTAAAAATGCAAGTGGTAGAGCGCAGTCCCGCCGGACGAATTCTCACACTCGTGGTTCAAACCGATCGAGGCGTCATTGAACTGCACAAAAACGAAGTTCGCAGCGCCTTTGGTCCTCCCCGTAGCACTCTCTTTTATTTAGAGCCGGTTTATGGCCCTGATAAAAGCCTCAAAGGCTATGACTTCGTAGGCGGAGGCTTTGGTCATGGTGTGGGTTTTAGTCAATACGGTTCTCACAACTTAGCTAAACTGGGCTGGACAGGTTCACAAATTCTCAGTTTCTACTATCCCGGCACTGAAATTCAGTCTCTTTCCCCCGCCATTACCTTCTGGCAAGAGCCAAAAGCACCAGCGCAAGAACGCAAAGTGCCACCACTTTTGCCTCACTTGCCGTGACCGCTCTGATTTGAGATAGTTTTCAGTTGAGGAGATGCGATCGCATCTCAAAAAAACACAAGCAGTGACCAGCGAGCGGAGAGCAGTGACCAGTTATCGTTGAGTAAAGAATCCCCGCAGCTTTAGCACGGTGAGTGTCAAGGCTTGTAACTGGTCACTGGTCACTGGTCACTGTAAATGCCAGATTTAGTCGCTCCGGACTTTTGACATGCTACTATCCAAGCTGTCCTTTTGAGGAAGGCGACGACTAATCCAGTCAGCATTTTCTCGCAGGAGATGAAGAATACTTCCTCGAATCAAAACATTTAGGCGCAACCGTTGTGCTAAAGAAGGAAATCGGGGGTTAGAACCTTTGGACAATTTCTGCCCATTTTCAAGTGTCGTGTAGCGATAGGGCAGGTGATTCAGGACATGGGCGATTAGCTTTTGGCGCAATTCATCGATTGAAAAGGCAACTTGGTAAGGATACTCGGGATAATCCTCTAATACGTTGTCAATTTCTTGAATGACTAGAGGTTGGGTTAAATTGATAGTTTCGTAAGACATTTTCTAATTCCCAAAAACGCTTAACTCGGTTTTATCGATCTAGAATTCGCAAGCAGATTAAAGCCAGCGGCTTTTGGTCTCCTATCACATTGACTCACCAGGATTTGAGTTATTGATGGTCGATCATTCCCGGACTGTCTTCGACAAAACTCGGCTTTTACCTTTGTGGAATTTACGCTTCAGGCTTTCTAGGTTATTGAGAGAACGGGAGGTATTGATGTTGATTTTGACAGATGTCACGAGTAGCTCCGTTTTTTCCGGCACCACTTCTCTGCTAATGTCCTCAACTTGGTCGCTATCAACGGAAATTAAAACAATCGGACGCTTTTGAGCCAGGAACATTGTATATTTTCACCTTATAGCTACTTTCCTGCCTCAGACACCAGAAGTTAGATGCATAGGCTCTTCTCCTCAGGGTCATGGGCAAGTACAACGAAACAAACAGATACTAGCCAAGGACACTGACGAGTTCACATACTTTACAGAATGCCCACTCTTCAGTCTCCTCCCAATGCCTACGAAGTTAGCTGACGGACTAGGACTGAGAGATGTCCTTCTCCTGACGTTCTCTTGAGTTAATAGAGAGCGCTCTAGAGATTTGCCCCAGGAACTGGTTCCTCCGTTCCAGCGATCGCCCTACACTTATAAACTAGTGGTGTAGAACCTTACTGGATTAGGCTGACTTTGTGATTTAATTTTTTGTAATATTAGCACTTTGCTGAATATGTGCAAAGCTTTTTCTTTAGTATACATTCTCCCATCAATCTATCGTCTAAATTAATCGCGTTTTTCCAACGATCGACCACCGCTTCAACCCTGCTTCCGCACTTTTAAGTTAGGTTCCATGAGGGTTTGCTCGCAATGAAAGAGTGAAAATAGCTCTAGCTGAGAACGATTTGTCGTTGTTGCAGCTGCTAGATTCAGATTAGCTTGAGGGAAACCCAATTGTATAGCAACTTGCAGGACAAATGGTATTACTTGTATTACGTTAATGTAAAAAGATTTTAAGTTTCCGGTATGCCCGATTAACCTCCATAGACTATTATTAGAAACAAGCCCGATGGTGGTCAGTTGTCTTCGATCGCGTCGCGCTTCCTATCGCGGAAATGAATTGAGGCATCCACCGCCGATCAGTAGCAACGGAAGCAATGGACAACTGACCACTGATGACGAACAAGACAAAAGAGAGTCAATACGAAAGGTTTTATGCGTGTTAGCGTAGAGTTGCCTTAAATGGCTTCCGTCAATCGAATGGGATGGTGGCTAAACTTCATCAACTCATAAAGATCGAACGCTGATAAATCTTCCTGACTTGGCTCGTCAGTTTGGCAGATTGCTACAATTGGATCGCCGT
>DATNPC010000060.1:0-4127 GCA_036703375.1 Allocoleopsis sp. | reverse complement strand
AGAGCGTTTGGCACGGAAAGAAGTTTTATTGTTTTTTGCAATTGCCCAGCTAGCGACTGAGGTGGTTACTGCACTAGCCGCACTGAGGGTAAGAAACTGTCGGCGGTTAAGTTTTAGCATAGTCAATTTTGTAAAGAATATTTGTATAAGAAAGCACTACTTACTTAGTGATACATAAAGGAATGAAATCAGCATGAAATCACTGTAAATCTTTAGAAATAAAAGTTGATTGAGCCATCAGGAAGAAGCGATCGCATTTCCTAGTGTCTAAGGTGAAACCGAAGGGACGTACTTAGCGTTTCTTCAAGATAAACCTAGAAACTTAAACAAGGAGAATTGTGATGCCTCATCAACGCTATCAATCTGTTTTAGATGCTGCTGTTCATTGCGCCTATGAATGCGAACATTGCGAAGACGCTTGCTTAGGCAGTATGCCTGAATGTGCCCGTTTGTGCCGTGACTGTGCCGAAATTTGCTGGACTTCTGCGGCGTTTATGAGCCGTGGTTCGCGCTTCATTTCCCAAGTTATCCGCTCCTGCATTGACATTTGCGATGCCTGTGCCAACGAATGTGAGAAGCACGACACAGAACATTGCCAAAACTGCGCTCAAGCTTGTCGGCGTGCGGCTGAGGAATACCGCAAGGTTGTCAGTGTTGCGGGTGTAGCTTAATCGTTTCACGGGAATTGGGATTTATGTCCAGTTCCCAGAACTAATTGTTAAATGTGCGATCGCAGGCTGGTTGTTCAATCTTTTCTTATAAAGAAAGGCAGAGGGCAGGAGGCAGAAGGTAGAAGGAAAGAAGTATTAATAAAAAACTTTAGTTGTGGGTCTAAAGCCCACTTAAAAACAAGAATTATACCGAGACTGCTTGCAGCGAGGTATAAAGCGTCCTTGCTTCAATCCCATACTTTTAAGTGTAGGTTCCTTCTGCCCTCTGCCCTCGTACTTCTGCCTTCTGAATCTTTATCGTGGCAACGAGCGTTATTTAAGGAGACACTCAAAGCGATGCCAACTAATCAGCGAGAACCGCAGCATTTGGGTATTGTAGACAGTCTGCTAATGCAAATGTTTGGACGACCCAAGGGGATACTGGGTCGATTAGGAGGTTTCATTTTAGCCCGCACGAAACGTGATTTTACTCAATGGGTGATTCATCTGCTCGAAATTCAGCCGGGTGACAAGGTGCTAGAAGTTGGATTCGGACCTGGAGTTGGTATTGAGATTCTGACTACGACAGTGTCAACTGGATACATAGCGGGCGTTGACTATTCCAAAGAAATGGTTGAGCAAGCCAGAGTGAGAAATGCGAAAGCGATTGAGGCGGGCTTAGTCCAACTTCAGCAGGGTTCGGTTGAAGCACTGCCGTTTGCAGATGATACGTTCGATAAAGCTTTCGCTCTCAACTCCATGCAAGTTTGGTCAGACGCGATGGCTGGACTGCGGGAAATGCGGCGGGTGATGAAGGTGGGTGGCAAGATTGCCCTTGGATTTACTCCTCATTCTGGGCAATCGAGTAGTGGATTGGCTGAGGTGCTTACGGCTAGTGGCTTCACCGAGGCGCATTTGGTAGAAGCGGAACAGGGTTTCTGTGCGCTTGGGATTAAACGATCGATGAAGAGCGATCGCTTTTTATGAGTACAGGAATAAGCTCGAACTACTCCGCCGTGACAATAGCTCAACTTTAATTTGAATGGCACTGACTTTAAGAAAAGTCATGACACCAATCAACCCTTGTGCAGGGGGCGTGGGGGAGGCACTTCGTCCCCCACTGGGGGGGTTGGGGGGCAACATCCCCCAAGTCCGGGTTTTTCCAAGGAACAATTGATTTTAAGTCAGTGCGATTCACTTTAATTTAGTGCCACTTTTTTATTCTGTCAGCTTATTGGAGTTGATGTAGAAACCCCCAACACATCCTGCAAGGCTGACATCTGTTCTCGCAATCTCGCCACTTCCTGTCGCATCAATGGTGGCAGTTTTTCGAGTTCTCGCCACTGACATATTTGGCGCAGTAAATTGGAATTCAGAGTGCGATAAAGTTCTTCAGGACAAGATAACAACAGCATTGTCAATAATGGAGCTAAATTTTCCTCCTGAGATAGCCACTTTCCTACAACGGTAGCTTCGTGCCAACGGTGAGCAGAGAGTTGATTTTGAATAATTGCTGATAAAGGGTGTGAGCGAATTTCATCCAATAAATTATGCCATAGCTTTTGAGATTCAGTGGATAGATCATCGGCACTGGTCGCGATCGCAGCCCTGAGAGTTGAAGAGAAATGATGTAAGATAACATCCACCATCATTGCCAATGAATTCGGCTGTTCTTGAGCGATCGCTGTTGGCAGTATCTCAGTAAAGTAAGGCGCAACCACAGCCCATTGATATCTATCAACAGCTACATGATAGAAACCCTGACTAGAGCTATCATGTTTTGACAGCAGCATATAACCCCTAGACTTTCCAGTTACCGTATCAATAGGAGCCAAAGCCTCCCAAAGTAACGGTAAAGGAACCCAGTGAGGCGGGTATTTAAAACGCGCTACATCTAAGATTAAAACGAGGTCGCGTTCTGGGTGGTAACCCCCCACAGGAGAAAAGTGTCCGTTGCCAGTTTGCCCTAGTACTTGTCGAGAATATGAAACGATCAGATGTAATCCTTGAGGAGATGAAGTTGCTTTTCTGATAGCGTGTCGAAAGTTCTCTAAAGAGCTTTGGGTATAGCGACTTGACTCTACTTTTGCTCCATTACAACGTGCTAAACACACCAATTCATCAAAGGTAATACCCTGTTGTTCGATCGCTGAAAGTGGCTGGCAACAGTCCAGAAATTCTTCACCATACCATCGCCACAAACCTTTCCAAATTCGACCTGGGTCAATTGATAGCGCATTGAGGACAACAACTAGCGTACCAATTCCACAAAAGGCTGGTTCTGATTGGGTGTGAAATTGTTCAGCTAGGGCGAAGTAACCCTCCATATATCCCAAAGCTAATGCTTCAGTGAAGAGTTGCCTGCCCTCTGGCGAAGAAAAAGAAATCAGCCCTGGTGGCAAAGGTCGGCGATAGAATCCCTCTGCATTCATCGATATTAGAGCGTCAAAGGATAAGTCAAAGAAAGAGCAAATGATTAAATAGAATTCAACTGCACTTTCTCACTGAGTTAGAAAATTACTGGTTCGCGACAATAGTTCTGACTCCCCTCCCATCGTCAGGAACTATTGTAGCTTGCTTGGGTACTAAGTATTTCCCAAACTTGGCATACAACGCGGGTAACACCATGAGCGTTAATGCCGTAGAAGTAAACAACCCACCCAATACAACAATGGAAAGGGGTTGTAAAATTTCTTTCCCCGCTCCTCCTTCTACTACCAGAGGTGCTAAACCCAACGCTGAAGTTAAAGCCGTCATTAAAATCGCATTAAGCCGTTCCATCGAACCTTTAACGATTGCTTCCTTAAAAGGCATTCCTTCGGCAAACTTAGTGTTGTAGTTATCCACTAATAACAAGCCATTGCGAGTTGCCACACCAAACAGGGTGACAAAACCAACTAAAGACGCCACAGAAATGACGCCGCCCGTCAACGCTACAGAAATGATTCCCCCTACCAACCCGATGGGCAAGTTAATCATAATCATCGCCGTTGAAGGGATGGACTTGACCGAGAGGTACATCAAAACTGTAATGACAATAAATGCGATCGCGCTAAATATCAGAATATTCTGTGATGCTCGTTGCTCAGCTTCAAATTGACCGCCATACTGGATAAAGTAACCAAAAGGCAACTGCACCTGTTGCTTAACTTTGGATTGAATGTCATTCACCACCGAGCGCAAATCTCTCCCTTTGGCATTAGCGGACACCACAATTAAACGAGAAACATTCTCGCGGTTAATCGTGTTGGGGCCTGTCCCGTATTGCACAGTAGCCACTTGAGCCAGAGGAATTTTATTACCCGTAGGAGTATCAACCAACAAGTTCTGAATTGTCTCTAAATTATTTCGAGCTTCTGGCTTCAACCACACCACAAGGTCAAATGTTTGTTGTCCTTCCAAAACTTGGGACACGACTTGTCCATTAAGAGCTGTTTCAATAATTTTGGAGAGTTCTCCTACTTTAAGACCGTATCG
>DATNPC010000059.1:0-2456 GCA_036703375.1 Allocoleopsis sp. | reverse complement strand
GCACTCAACCCTCAACTCGCACCAGCGCACTACAACTTAGGGTTAGCTTTGCGGCAAGCAGGGCAACTACAGGAATCAGCCGATGCCTTCTACAAAGCAACTCAGGCAGACCCCAACTTTGCGTTAGCCTTTGCTAATTTGGGTGCAGCGTTGTTAGAAGGGCATAATTTCCAGCAGGCGCAGGAGTATCTAAAACGAGCCTTGGAACTCGACCCCAACCTTGGTGTTGCTCGTTACAACTACGGTTTGGTGCTTTCTCAATTGGGAAACTTGGATGAAGCGATCGCTCAATTTAAACGAGCAATCCAGTTAAGTCCCCATGCTCCGGAACCTTCCTATCATGTGGGCTTAATTTATTTACAACAGGGTAAATTGGATGATGCAAAAAAACTATTTCAGCAAGCGATAAAAATCAATCCCAAATATCCGGAAGCTTATTATAATCTCGGTTCAATCTTATTCAAACAAGGAGATTTAGACGCCGCTATCAATGCTTTTCGCAAAGCAGCTGAGAGTAACTCTAACTATGCCAATGCTTACTACGGTGCTGGGTTAGTATTTCTGCGACAGAACCGATTGCGTGACGCCCAACAAGTCTTGCAATATGCTAAAGCACTGTACGCGGCTCAAGGAAATTCTCAGTGGGCGGCAAACGCCCAGCAATTATTAGAGCGAGCCAATACGATGAACCAACAGTGAACTATCTATACTCTGTGGCGACCTTCTCAGAGGTACTCAAAAATAAAGTTAAATTGAAGAATGTCCTGATTTTCTCAGGTTAGTTTAGAGACAGGTAACAGAACTGGCAAATTCCACAAAAGCAATGGCATGACTTTACGCCAGAAGACACTGTTGATAATTGGCGTGATGCTTGTGTGCCTCTTGACGGCACTGTACATCAGCTTATCAACAATTTGGTTGAAGGGGTTTGCACAGATCGAGTCTCAACGAACTCGCCAAAATGTAGAACGACTCACAGAAGCATTAACCAATGACTTGAATGAACTCGACAGCACGGTACGAGATTGGTCAGGGTGGGACGATACCTACATGTTTGTTGAAGATGTCAACGATCGCTACATCCAGGACAATATTAACGAGGCAACCTTCTCGAACCTCCGACTCAACCTCATGCTGTTTATCAATCCGGCTAATCAAATACGGTATGGTCAAGCCTTTGATTTACAGCAAAAAGTTCTGACATCCGTACCTCAAAGCTTGAGACAATACCTCGCCACTAACCCTCAGTTACTCCAGAACGATAATTCAAATAGCAGTCGTACTGGCATTGTAATTTTACCGGAAGGTTCCCTACTCGTTGCGGCTCAACCTATCCTAAAAAGCGATCGCACCGGCCCGAGTCGTGGTACCCTCCTCTTTGGTCGTTTCCTCAACAGTGCAGAACTGATGCGGCTTTCTACGCTGACTCGGTTGCAGTTTTCTGTCTATCCGTTTCAAGACAAAGAGTTACCTAGCGATGTTCAAGCCATTACGCATGAATTCACGCTCCAAGAGTTCACCACCCAACCGCAAACATCCTCACCTATTTTTGTTCGACTTCTCAGTGCGGAGCAGATTGCAGGCTATACCGTACTCAGAGATATTACAGGAAAGCCCGCATTATTGTTACGTGTCGAGCTGCACCGCGATATTTACCAGCAAGGCCAGCGCGGTTTGCGTTATCTGCTGGCAGCGCTCTTGGCTGTAGGATTGACCTTTAGCACGATCATTCTTGGACTCTTAGAACGATCGGTGCTATCGCCTTTGTCACGGTTGAGTCGAGCGGTCAACCGAATTCGTACCACGGGTGATTTAGGAGATCGATTGTCCATTCATGGCAGAGATGAACTAGCTCGTTTGGGTAGTTCGATTAACCAGCTGTTGCAAAGCTTACAGCAATCTCAACTCCAACTGTATCAGAGCGAAGAACAATATCGCTCTGTGGTCAACAACTTAACCGAAATCATTTTCCAGACGGATGCAACCGGTCAATGGACATTTCTCAATTCTGCCTGGACAGAAATTACTGGATTTACCATCCAAGAAAGCTTAGGTAAGCCATGCCGCACCTTTATCCATCCTGAAGACCAAGCCTACTTCGATCTCCAGTTTTACCAACTCCAGTTTTCCCAACGCACGGACGGCAAGATAAAAAATAGACCTTATGAGATACGTTACCAAGTTCGGGATGGAAGCGATCGCTGGTTTGAGGTTCACTCCCGCTTGACGGTTGGAAGGTTTGGAGAGATGACCGGTACTGCCGGTACGATCAACGATATTACTGAACGAAAACTAGCTGAAACCAGAGAGCGCGAGAAAGCCCGAGAACTCAAACAAACTGCCTTAGAACTAACTCGAACTCAAGCCCAACTGATGCAAAGCGAGAAGTTGTCGAGTTTGGGACAGCTAGTCGCAGGAGTTGCCCACGAAATTAACAATCCCCTCAGTTGTGTGTA
>DATNPC010000058.1:0-4494 GCA_036703375.1 Allocoleopsis sp. | reverse complement strand
TTAACAGTCGATAGGACTCAAGAATCGCAATATAAGGCACTTTCTCCCCTACCTCGGCAGATACTGGGATGAACTGGCGATCAGGAATACTCTTGTATCCGATGTGATAGCGAAGCGCTGCTGCAAGCAGCAGATCGCGTTCGCCCTTGGAAAACCGCAGGCGAGGTGTAGTGTACAGTTATAGCTTTAAAAGCGCTACGCGGTGGGCGGGGTCGTTGAATCTTCAGCCAATAGTGCTTCCATCTGAGCCAGTAGTTTCTCTAACTTCTTCTGCTTAGAGGAGTCATCCCAAAATTTAGCCTGCAATAAGCGACGGTAGGTCATGTCCATTCGGCTCTTGAGGGTATGATCACCCTCAGGCACCGAACTCGCTTGTTTGAGACGCTCTCTAATCTGACTGAGGGACAGGGACTGAGCGATCGCTTCTTCTAATAAGGTGAGACGCTCCGTTTCATCCTTAATTTTCGAGATGGCTTTGGCTTTGGTATAGGCAATCCGTCCCGAACGCAAGGCTTCAAGGATATCCTTGGGAAGTTTCAGCAAAGGCAAACGATTACTGATAAAAGACTCCCAACTCATCAGACCCAGATTGGTAAATACCTCCTTGACTAACTCCGCTTCCGGTTGACTGATAACGTTATTAGTCAGACGCACAGAATCATTCAACATCCGGTAGAGCAAAGACACAACTTCGTCTTTACTCGTGCTTAATCGAAGTGCTAAAAGTTGCAAGATGCCTTCCGTTTCCTCTACAGGATTCAGGTTTTCGCGTTGTAGGTTCTCAATTAAAGCTAATGCCAGCGCGTCTTCATCACTTAAAGACCGGATTACCACTGGGACTTCATCAAGTCCAGCGGCTATCGCAGCTCGGTAACGCCGCTCTCCCGCCACTAATTCATATTTGTCATCAGGTAGTATCCGCACCAATAGAGGTTGTAAAATCCCATGTTGTTTGATTGACTCAGTTAGTTCGGCAATTGCCTTGGCGTCAAAGTAACGGCGCGGCTGTCCTTCAGGAAGTGTAATAGCTTGGGTGGGCAGAGATTGTGCAGGGGTCGGTTCCTCCCCAAATAGGCTATCCAAGCCCTTGAGTCTTTTTACCTCTGGCTTTGGGTTTTTAGAACTCATTTAATCCCCTCCAAAATTTCAGCAATTTTTTCCAAAACAGTGACAGCTGGATGCTTGGGGTTATGTAGAGCTAGAGGAGTATGCTTTTCAGCGGCATCAGCGAAGGCAGTTGTTCGGGGAATTTCTGGAAATATTATCCCTTCTACTTCGGCAAACTGGTCTTGAATCGCTTTCAATATTCGCATATCTTGAGAGTTGGCTTTGGCAAACATCGTAGGCAGATAACCCGCGATTTTGAGTTGCCGGTTGGGGCGGGAGCGAACCCGCTTGATGGTGCGAAATAGGAGGTCAGTTCCTTGAAAAGCTTTGTACTGGGTTTGAATGGGAATCAGAACGTGTGTGGAGGCTACCAAACTGATGTAGCTGAGGATGCCTAGAGAGGGAGGGCAGTCAATTAGGATAAAATCATATTGCTCTTGGATGGGAGCGATCGCATCTTTCATCCGTTGTTCTCTCATATCAGCTGTCACCAGTTCCAGTTCAGCTCCACTCAAGTTGATATTGGCTGGAGCTAAATCAACACCATGTATGTCTTGTTGGATAGGTAAAGGCTCGTCTTCAAGAAGCGCATCATAGAGAGTTTTCTCAATCTCTAAGGGTTCTAGTCCCATAAATGTCGTTAAAGACGATTGTGGGTCTAGATCTATCAACAAAACCCGGTGAGACCGAAGAGCCAGATGGTAGCCCAAATTCATAGTGAGCGTACTTTTGCCTACTCCCCCGGATTGATTAAACAGTGAAATTATTCGACTTCCATGAGTATCTTTAGCTGCCATATTGCTTAAATCTTCATGCACGCTACAAGGGAAAAGAATACAACGAACAGCCGTCACCGCATCCCAATCCTAGCCCCAGATTAGAAATAAAGCGAGGGCGATAGGCAGGATTTGAAACAGTACCAGACGGATCAATAGCACCTGCTATCTGACAAAGCGTGAGTTGTGACGGGACTACTAAATAAGAAGGAAGTTTTGGGGTGCGATTTTATCTAGAGTGCCGTTCAAGCTTAGCCAAAATATTACCTAACTTGACTCAAATTAAACACACGATATTTAAGAGTTTTTGCCATTACTAGGATGCATTTTATTTAAGGCAAACACCTGGGCGTGTCAGGGAACAAAGCTCGACAAAACCTCAGTACTTAATGTAGCTTTTTATACTTTTAACTAGCGGCTTGTCTCTAGCAATTGTACTTAAACGCTGGAGTTAGGGAAAAATTAGGGAAGTTCGGCAGAGAATTCGACTTGCGTTCTGGAGTGCAGTTTGGTCGTAAACTCAGATAGAGTAAGCCATTACCGCACTAAAGTTTTCCGAAAAGGAATGACATCGACCCTCTGTGCTTATGACAGATGCCCCTCTTCTTGGGGGATGTACAACTCAATTGCCCATGCTCATTAGGTTTTAAGCTCGTCGGAGTGCGGCAGGAAGGGACAGGTTGTACAAGCTTGTGTCATCGACTGGCCCAGCAACCTCTCTTGGGCTGTGCTTTACAGATTATACCTTAATTGGAGAGAGGAACTGAACAACAAAAACTCAATGAAAGATGGAAAGTTAATCGAGCTACTTAATCGAGTAAACACCCGACTCAAGTCGGATAAGGTTCGAGTCACAATTAAACAAAAAGGCAATCGGTTATATTTACGGGGGACGTTTCCCCCACGTCCGGGAAGTAATAATACTAAACCTCATCAACAAGAAATTGCTATCGGGTTAGGAGCGACAGTTGAAGGGCTATACCGAGCCGAAAAAGCAGCTCGCCAGGTAGGTGAACTTCTCGATGAGCAAGAGTTTTCTTGGGAGCCTTATTTGCGCCAGCTCCAAGAAAGACAATCGTCCCAAAAAACGATTGGGGATTGGATTAACGAACTAGAATGCGATTACTTTACCAGACGAGCTAGAACGCCTTCATCTCTAACCACTTGGAATACCAACTATCAAGAAGTCTTTAAAAGTCTGCCCGACGATAAGCCCCTTACCGTTGAAGTTTTAAAAACAGCGATCGCGGCAACTCATCCTGACACGCGGATGCGTCAGAAGACCTGTTTGGCGTTGGATAAATTAGCGCAAATGGCGGGAGTTGAATTCGACACTAAAAGGTATATAGGAAACTACTCCCCCACAAAAGTTTCCCCGCGCTCTCTGCCAAGTGATGAAGAGATTGTCGCGTGGTATCACCGACTCTCTAATCCGGCATGGCAGTGGGCTTTTGGAATGCTGGCTACTTATGGTCTACGCCCTCACGAACTGTTTCATCTGGACTTGGAAGGGTTCAAAAAAAGTGAGAGTGAGGGGGTTTTGACAGTCTTGTCGGGAAAAACGGGGATGAGGAAAATCTGGCCGTTGCACCCCGAGTGGGTGGAGCAGTTTAATTTAACTGATATTAAACTCCCTCAATGTACGGGCTTCACCAATAGAGACTTGGGGCATCGGGTCACCCGCTATTTCACTCGTGCTAAGATTCCGTTTCGTCCTTACGACTTGCGCCATTGTTGGGCGATTAGAAGTATACATTATGGATTGGACATCCCCTTAGCAGCGCAACAAATGGGACATTCGGCAACGATTCACAGTCAAACATACCATGCTTGGCTCACCTTTCAACATCATCAACAAGCCTTCGAGCGGTTGCTCAAAAGAGCCGACAGACCAAAGCCTCCACGGCTTGATTAACAGCCTGTGGGGTGGAAGCCCTATTGCAGCATTGCCTCGTAGTACCTGTGGCGCAGTCTGGAGCTGAAACCACAGCAAAGGGAAGGGTGACACAGAGTTAGTCAGCGACTTGGACGGGGTTTTTGGTGCGGTTGCCGAGAGCGATCAACAACGCTTGTGCTCTCTTGCGATCGCACCTAACCCTCTCGGCACCCTAAGAAAGCGCTGCGTCTTTACCTGTGTGGCGCAAGAGAATACTTTTCACCACTGGGTCTACGCTCCAGTAATCCTTCCCATCGTCTTTCTTACCTACAGGGCTGGCAAGGCTGAGTAGATCTGCCCAGTGGAGAATCCGGTTCACCATTGTACTAGATGCACCCTCAACAATGGTGCTTAAATCTTCAGCAGATGCTTCTTCCAAAACAGCTAAGTCGCGCAGTACCCGTTCTCGGAGAGGCTGGGAACCGTCAAATCCCATTAACTGAGCAAATTCACGCGCTCTTCCAGGGTCGTCCAATCGCTCTTTCAATTTCTGCAAAGAATCTTCCCAGTGAAGCGGATCGGACTGCGAGAGTCGGTAAAAATCTTGAAGCAGGGTTGACCAATTACCTGTAACAGCCGTGATTTTTTCCCGGATTTTTTTGTCACTAGGAAAATTAGAATCTTCTAGCCAATGACGCAGCGCACAATCGTGCCAAGTTTTGAGGGGAATAGCTC
>DATNPC010000057.1:0-4095 GCA_036703375.1 Allocoleopsis sp. | reverse complement strand
ACAACCGCGCTGAAGTGCGTAAGGTCTTACTAATTACTCTGCTGCTCAATCTATTTGTTATGGGATTGAAAGCCAGTGTAGGACTATTAACAGGGTCTCTTAGCTTGCAAGCCGATGCTCTGCATAGCGTGACGGATAGTGCTAACAACGTTTTAGGCTTGATTGCCAGTCGGTTTTCTTCACCCCATCCCGATCGCGATCATCCCTACGGACACCAAAAATTTGAAGCAGTCGGAGCGTTGGGAATTGCTGCTTTTTTAGGAATTGCTTGCTTTGAAATCCTCCAAGGAGCTGTACAGAGGCTTTTTCACGGTCTTACTCCTGTCAATATTTCTGCCCCCCAATTGTGGTTGTTGCTCCTTGTCTTAGGGGTAAATATTTTCGTGACGTTTTACGAGCGAGGTGTGGGCAAGCGAGTGGGTAGCCCGATTTTGATTGCTGATGCTCAACACACGATGAGCGATGTTTGGGTAACGATTACTGTCCTAGCTGGGTTAATTGGCGTCTGGCAGGCTAGATTATTAAATTTGCCCCAACTTCAGTGGCTCGATGTGCTACTTTCTTTCCCCGTTGCTCTATTAGTATTTCGCAGTGGTTGGGAGGTGTTGAAGGAAAATTTACCCTGGCTAGTGGATGAAATGGCGATCGCACCGGAAGCAATTCACTCCATTGCCATGCAGGTTCCTGGCGTGATTAACTGCCACGAGATTGCTTCTCGTGGTTTGTTGGGGCGTCAAGTGTTTATCGAAATGCACATGATAGTAGACGCCGAGGACGTTGAAACCGCGCACTGGATTACGGAAGAAGTGGAGGCTCGTTTAGAAGAGCGCTTCCATCCCGTTCGAGTTTTAATTCACGTAGAACCCCCTAATTACGAGTCAGATCGGATTAGCTTCGACCCGGACGCCAGTAAAACCGAACCTTAGTTTTCCACATAAGTCGATAGTTTTCCACAGAAAATGTGGGAGTTTTCCACAAAGATAAAGAAAAGATAATCGCTGCGATCGCTAGTCTTAACCAAAAATGTTTCTGTTTTACTGTAGATAAGGAAAAAGCGATCGCTGACTGAGAGCGATCGCTTTTTATCGGTTGATTAGTTTAGGAATTTTTCGCGATAGTCTAACGAGATTCACGCGGACAACTGCCCAGACATCTCATCCTCATCCTCTTTCGATTGAGTGGCAGCGAGAAGTTTCTCTTTATCGCGCTTGCGTTTCTTGGCGTAGAGCTGAATGGTTGCTGCCATCACCACAATTAATCCGAAGATTCCCCAAGCCGTAATGTCTGTCGGCAGATTATTTTTGAACACCGCCAGCGAGACAATGAGTACTAAGAAGATAGTTGGTAATTCATTGAGCGCTCGGAACTGCTGACCCGTCCACTTGCATTCCCCAGATGCCAGCTTCCGCATAATTCGGCCGCAGTAAAAATGATAAATCAGTAGAGCAGCAACAAAAGCTAACTTGATATGTAACCAGCCGTCTCTCAAAATTTCCGGCTCAGTTGTCAGTAAACCAATAGCCATCGCCACTGTTACCACCATTCCGGGCATGGTAATGATGTGATACAGACGCTTTTCCATAATCTCATACTGCTTTTTCAGTATGCTTTGGGCAGGTTCCGCTTCCTGGGATGCTTCTGCGTGATAGACGAAAAGACGCACCAGATAGAACAACCCAGCAAACCAAACAACAACGCCAATTAAGTGGAATGTCTTAAACCAGTAATAAGCCATCAATGATTTCCTCTAGTGTTCTAGTGTTAAATTACTTGGCTAGCGTAAGCCTTGTTCATCGTAACTTGCTTAGATCGGTTTAATTTGCATCGGTTTGGAAGGTTTGGTGTAGGATACCTTCAGTCCACTGGGAACGTTTCCCGTCATCTTTTACAGTGAGCAGTTACCAGTGGCCTGTTACCAGTGACCGGGGTTACTGGGCGAGTTACAAAAATCTATGCATCTCACCATCACTCTTTGGTAACTGTTCACTGTTCACTGCTCGCTGTTTTAAGACCCGATGAAAGCGTTGAACTCGTTCAGATTTGCGATCGCATTCTTTTCCCCAGCTGTTTGGGTGCCTTTACTGCTATTAGGGAGTGGCTCGCTGGCTGATTCTATCCCAGCTATGGCACAACAACGGTTGCCGGAACCACCACGCATCTTTGATGAGTTGCCACCCGCAACGCCACCCTCTGTTCCCGCGCTGGATACTCCTTCGGGCTTTCCAGTCCCTTCAACCTTACCCAATTCACCGGACGCTGAGCGCGAATATAACTTTCAAGCTCCGCCTCCGCCTGTTGCACCCAGGTCATTTACCCCAACTGCTTATCTCTACCGAGTAGATGTTTTTAGCGATAATCCCGTGTCATTGTCACAAGTTCGACAGCTTGAACCGGATGCGTTTGTCCGGCAAGATGGGGTAATTCAGGCTGGAGTATTTGCCGATCGCAATCATGCTCAATCCCGCGTCCGGGCTTTGGCAGAACAAGGAATTCGCGCACAAGTGACTCGAATTGCGGCGGGTGGCGATGCGGGTTTAGTCGGTTCTGGAGGGTTCTCAAGCGATCGCTCCTTGAGAGGAGATTCGCAAGAACTCTCCGCACGAGATGCAGAAACGCCCACTACAGGTCGTGCCTATTTTGTCGTGATTCCTGGGTCGCGAAACGATTTACCAAATATTGCCGATCGCGTGATTCAACTAGGTGTGTCACGCCATGCCGTTTACGAAAGAAGTCAGCCACGAGGCCCCCACGTTGCCGTTGGGCCTTTTGACGAGCGAGAAAAAGCAGATCGTTGGAGTAACTATTTGCGATCGATGGGTATGGATGCGCGAGTTTATTTTGGCAGGTAACATTCTCATCTAAAACAACAAGTCTTTCGCTATATAGCGTTTCTCAATCTGGTGAGGTACATCTTCAAAACCCAAAACCTTGATATACAAAATCTCTGTGTACCTCAGTTACATGGGAAACGCTATACTGTACCAAACATTTGAAAAGCGATGATATTTACCTGTTAAAACTTCCGAGATTGTAGCCTTTAATTTTAATGGAAAATTAGTTGATGACCGTATGAGTACACGCTGAGAAAAATGTTCTGCTTTCTCCTGTATAAGCTTTAATTCTGTAGAAGTATCTTTGTGAAGCATATTTTGAATAGTCAATAAATGATTTTTGGCATCCATCAAGCCTTTTATTTGTCTTTTAAAAATTTCGATATCTTTCGGGCTACGCGCTCTTTTAAGCTTCTGAGATAATGTATTCAATCCTCCTGCTAATTGTGTTTGGTGTTGTCGATAATAAATCAGTGATGCAGATAAAGGTATGCCATAGTATCCTGCACAAGACGCTATTAAAGCAATCCAAGAATCATCCATGTAATAGAAAGGTGAAATTGGCAACACAAAATT
The DNA here is from genome assembly GCA_036703375.1 of Allocoleopsis sp. Taxonomy (GTDB): domain Bacteria; phylum Cyanobacteriota; class Cyanobacteriia; order Cyanobacteriales; family Coleofasciculaceae; genus DATNPC01. Next base: position 688 of record DATNPC010000057.1, on the reverse strand, counting down.
CTTAAGGCATGAACGGATTGCCAGAGTTGCTCCCCATGCCAAGTTTTGTTTAAGTAAAATTCTTGCTTGATTGCTATAGCACTTATACTCTTTTATCAGATGCTTTAATTGTTGAGCTTTCCACAATGTTGCTCCTAACGATTGCAAATTTTCATTAACTAAGTCAGCATCTGAAAACACATACCCCGCTTCTATATTTTCCGAAAAAGCTGACAATATTATTTCCATTCTATTAAGTTTACAAACATCATCCTGGTCGCAAAATACAATAATGTCTCCAGTACAATACTCGATCGCTTTTCCACGATTAATCCAAAGCCCTAGATTTTCTTGATTGAGATACAAGCGTACTGGAAAAGAAACTTTAGACTGAAAAGATGCAACAATTTTTGTAGTCTTATCAGTAGAAGCATCATCACAAACAACTAGTTCATCTGGCAATCGTGTTTGGCTCGCTATGCTGTCTAGTTGTTCTTGTAAATATTGTTCACCGTTATAGGTACATAGCGCTACAGACAGACGTTTCTCATCCATTGTTGAGTTCCTGTCTCACCGTTGAGTGTAGTTCAATATCTCAGTTAGGATAACAGGGTAAACGCATCTAAATCTGACTTGGACTTATGGTAAAATGCTAGGCTACCCGTTTGACTACCATCCTGCCACCATGAGCTTCAGTCTGGAAGCAAGT
>DATNPC010000056.1:0-19111 GCA_036703375.1 Allocoleopsis sp. | reverse complement strand
CTGGAGGCTCTGGAAATGCGGGAGGTCAGCCCGGAACGACAACCCATGTAGAAGGGTTTTTTCGATACCGCGTTTCGGAGAATATCACGATAACTCCAGGCGTAATCGTGATTTTTGAACCCGCTCATACTCCAACCAGCGACACCATCCTAATTGGTGCCTTCCGCACCACATTCACGTTTTAGTCGGAAGATGTTGCGAGATGTCCGCACCTGTTGCCTCGCACTCTGATTAACCTTTATCTGAGTTAGGAGAAGTTATTCTCATGCTTGCTCAGTTTACTCGACCGGCTGTATGGCTTGGCATCCTTGGCACTTTAGCGATCGCACCCGCTGCACTATCCCAGATTCCTGTTACGGGTGGTCGCATTACGGGCGATGCTGGTTTTTTTGTGCCAGATACGGGGAATACGGTGCTCTTTGACGCCGGTACCCGCACGTTGAGATTGGAAACCCCCAATGGAGTGACCGTTGATTCTCGCTTCATCCCAACCTCTAGCAGTCTGGCTCCGATTGGCAATCGCCTGCCAGGTTTGGGAGACACTGGAACATTATTCGGGTTACTTTCGGGCAGAGCGTTCGACCCGATTGGCAATCCGTTTTTCTTTTTCAACGTGCCAACTAACCTAAACTTTATCCTCAATTCTTTTGTATCCGACTCCCTGTTGAGGGGCACGTTGATTAATCCAATTAGTCCAGGTGCGATCGCATCTACTCCACGGGTGTTCTTGCCAGTCCAAGGAGTGCTGCTCAATCCCTTCTCCAGTGGTGACTTTAGCCCTGAACTTGGGAATCTGTATCTTGGTAGCTTTGATGCCAATCTGCCCAGTGGTCTGATTAACCTACCCCCTGCGGTTCGATTCGGCACTCCCCTGGTAACGGAGTTTGCCGTTCCCGATCTAGTCGTGCGTAGTTTTAGTCCGATCGTTTTTCAGCTAGCCGGCCAGGGTGTTCCCAATTTTTCCTCGGTCTTCGATCCGAACTTGACAGGTGCTCTGAGATATGACAGTTCATCCGATCCCTTCGCTTTTGTCAATTTCAATATTCAGATTGAAGGAACGCCTTTAGCGATCGCAGGTACGGCAAGAGGAACAGTCATTGAAGTGAATACTTCCGCTGGTTCTGCTCAACCCAGAGATAGTTTTGGCAACTTTCTCGGTTTTGGAGGTACGGTCAGTTTTAGTGTGACGGGCAGAGGTATCGGCACACTCTACGACCTGTCCAATACTAGTGCAGCACCTGTCGGATTAGTCCCAAACTCCGTCGGTTTTGCTGGCAACAGCAGCACACTATTTAACTTTAGAGATGCTTTTGGTGGCTCGATCGCAGGGCAGGGAAACTTAACAGGCTTTAATCTTCTCGGCGTTTTTCCGGTTGTTAGTAGCTTTAGCAACCTGACGCCGCCTACCTTTAACACCGTTGACATCTCTAACCTAGGCAGCAACTTAGCTGCCGCCCCTGTCATTCCACCGCCTAACTTACTGGTCGGTTCGCAAACTTTGCCTGGAGATACTTCGGGCAGCACAACGGGTACCACTGACTCGGTCAACACTACTAGTACCAGTAACGTTTTTAGCTCGGGAGATATTTACAGTGGGGCTGACAACTTCAACACGTACTCGCCAAGTGCGACTCAAGTCGCTTATACCCCAGTCGGGTTTCCCAGCCGGGTATTTCCGGGTTTGGGCGGTTATGAACCGGTTTCGAGTAACGCTACAGACACGACAGATACATCCGGTGCTGACTTTACGGATACTGACATAGCAACGGGTTCGTCCCTCACAGACTACACCAGCGATGACAGTGGGTCAGATTGGTATCAATCACAAGCCGCAGACGAACAAAGTTGGTCAGATTGGTATCAAGCACAAGCTGAAGACTCTCAAGGCTGGTCAGATTGGTATCAACAGCAAGCTGAAGACTCTCAAAGCTGGTCGGACTGGTACCAACAACAGGCTGAGGACTCTCAAAGTTGGTCAGGCTGGTATGCCGAACAGGGCGATTACGAGTCTGCCGCTTCTTATGCCAATAAAGCTGGCACCTATAGTGGTTGGGCTGTGGATGAACAGGGCGATGCGGCAACTTACACGAACTGGTCGTCTGATGCTGCTAGCGATGCTACTACTTATTCGGGTTGGGCGTCTGATGCCGCCAGTAATGCGAGTACCTATTCGAGTTGGTCTTCTGACAGTAGCAGTAGCGATGAATAAGAAACAAGCGATCGCGTATTGCCCGTACATTTAACCATTCAATCAAGAAGGTGAATTCTATGTTGCTGCGTCGTGTTTCACTGTTTGCCGTCTTGCTATTATCCCTGAGTAATGGTGCAGCTGTTGCACAAACCCCATCTCAAGCTGCGCCAAGGGGAGTCCCAAACACTAGCGAGTCAGTGCAACGACCGAATCTCAATTCCGACCAAGTACGCAAGATTGGAGAAGTTCAAAAACAGTATAGAGACCAGATTGCTCAACGCATACAGCAGTTACGTCAAGCGCAGCAAGAGTTAGATGCTCTCCTATCAGGAGCCGCTTCTGAACGCGAAGTTCGCCAGAAGTATCGTCAAGTGTCAACCTTACGACAGCAGGTTGAGGACTTACGGTTTGAAAGTACGCTCGCAGTGCGAGCCGTACTCACTCCCCAACAACGTCGCCAATTCGCAGATTACCTCCAGCAGCAGCGGGAAAATTATAGGAATCGCACTAACACTAGTAGAACAGATTCTGGACATTAACGGTATGTAGACCCAGTGGTGCAAAAAAGGGCGAGCGCTAGCGCTCGCCCTTATTGTGTCATACCTCAGCAGATAGTGTGTTCCCAACGAGTTCTGACAAGTTCAAGTTTGTAAACCGAAAATATTTAAGGATATAGAAATCAGCGATAGGAAAATGATAAATCCGATGGCATCCAGCATGGTCGTCAGCAGGGGACCGCTAATCAGTGCTGGATCGAGTTTTAATCGCTTCATTGCCATAGGTAGCAACGTTCCCAGTGTGACTGCCACCAAAGTATTTAACCCCATCACTAATCCAGCGACGAACGCCACCCAGCGTTCTTCTGGAGGTGCCCAAATCAGGGAGAGCAAAACCATCGTACAACCCAAGGAGAGAGCTGTTCCCAGACCTGCTAGCAGTTCTTTCCGCAAAATTTTCAGGGTATCTAGAGGGGTGACTTCTCCGATACCGAGTCCTCGAATGGTCACAGTTAGCGCTTGAATCCCAACAGTGCCGCCTGTGTTAGAAAAAATTGGCATGATGACAGCGAGAACTGGCACTAGGGAAATCACCTTCTGAAACGGTGCGATCGCGCTGGCCGCTCCGATATACAATCCCATGACACCCACCAACCAAGGTAGGCGCTTGCGAATCGTGATCCAAGGAGGGGAAAGCGCTGCTTCGTCACCGCCACTCACCCCGGCTAATTTCTGAATATCTTCTGTCGCTTCTTCCTCTAAGATGTCGATCACATCATCGATCGTGACAATCCCCACTAACCGATCTTCCCGATCGACAACGGGAAGGGCGATTAAGTCGTAGCGCTTGAGGATTTGGGCAACTTCCTCCTGAGTCATGTCAGTACGGGCTTTAATCACGCGATCGCTAGAAATATCGCCGATTTGAGCCTCTGGAAGCGAAAACAATAACTGCCGCAACGACACGACTCGAACGAGTTTGCAGTTGTCGTCGGTGACATAGGCGTAGTAGACCGTTTCTTTGTCTCGATCCATCTGGCGCATCTTTCTCAGCGCTTCTCCCACCGTTAAGCCTTCTCGCAACTGGACGAACTCCGTCGTCATCACGCGTCCAGCGGTGCCTTCGTCATAACCGAGAATGGTGGCCGTTGCTTGGCGTTCGGCAGGGCTGAGTTGTTGTAAAAGCCGCCTGACTACTCCAGCGGGTAACTCATCAAACAATTCTGCCCGATCGTCCGGACTCATCGCCTCTACGATTTGAAACACTTGCGTATCGTGCAGCGAACCAATCAGGTCTTCCTGAATTTCCGGCGGCAAGTATTCAAAGACACTAATCGCCTGATCTTTGCGAAGGATGCGAAATGCGATCGCTCTGCGTTCCGGAGACAAATCGACAATGAAATCTCCAACATCAACAGCGGGTAATCGATTCAGCGCTGACTTCAGTTGGTTTAAATCTGCAACATCAAATAGCGAATTGCGAAGCTCTTGAGTAAGCATAAAACCTCCTAATTCTCCCTCGCGCCGGGAGAGGAGGCTCACTCAGCGCAAGGGAGATTACTACTGCCAGGTAATGGACTTCGATCCATAAAATCTAAAGAACTCAATACTGGTAATAAGAATAATTACCAGTAAACAGCACGTTCAAGTCGAGTGGGTAGGGGTCTACTTCGATGACCGGTCATTGGATACCTCTATATTTAGATGAGTAGTTGATATTTTTCTTGAGCCAGACGATAGAGAGGACGCCAGACTAAGCGATTGGTGAGTACCACCACTAAAGACATCACAGCAGTAGCTGCTAATAGTAGGGGAAAATTTCCTGTGGCGGTTGCCTGGGAAATCGTTGCACCCAAACCAGTAGTCTCGACTACTCGACCTTTAAAGTCGATATATTCGCTGACGATACTAGCATTCCAAGCTCCACCAACCGCTGTAATGATACCAGTAATCAGGTAAGGAAAGATTCCCGGTAAAATTACCGTCTGCCAGCGCTGCCAGCGAGACAGCTTATAGACCCGTGCGGCTTCAAACAAATCCGAGGGTATTGATTGCGCTCCTGCTATGACATTAAATAGTACATACCACATTGTTCCCAGCATCATCAGGACGATTGAACCAATCTGTAATCCCCCTCCAATCTGAGTCAGGGCGAGGAGTAAGACGGGAAACAATGCCGTTGCAGGGACTGAAGCGGCAATCTGCACCAAGGGTTGTAAGATTTGAGCTAGACGAGGATTGCGACCAATCGCTACCCCCACAGGTACAGTCCACGCTAACGACAGAATCAGAGAACTCAGCACTCGCAACGCGGTCAAAATGGCTCCAGTGACAACGGTTTGCCAATCTGCCCAACGGAGTACCTTGAGTAACAGTACGGCTTCCCAGGTTCCCCATAAAACTATGATGGCAACGCCACTGAGGAAAAGCCAGTTCAGCCATCGCATGGTTCGAGAGCGTCCTTTTGGAGTTACCGCTGGAGTCAGGGGAGGTAAGGTGTGGACGATGCCTTGTTCGATCGCATTGCCTAAAGGATACCAGAGGCGAGTTTTGAACGCTCGCAACGTTGGCGATCGTCTCAAGAAATCTAACACCAGAGATTGGGGTGTATTTTGAGCTTCTACCGTTTCCAGCTTAAACTTTTCTGCCCAAGCAATTAAGGGACGCCAGACCAAAAAATCGGTGACGACAATTACCCCAATCAGTACGAATAAACCCCAAGCGAGCGCGCCATAATTTCCATGATTAGCGGCTGTTGCTAGATATGACCCTAAACCCGGCAACTGAAATTTTTTATCACCTAACGTAAACGACTCGATCGCAATTAAAAAAAACCATCCTCCTGCCACGGACATCACGCTATTCCATACTAATCCGAGAACCCCAGAAGGTAATTCTAATGTCCAAAATTGTTGCCAGAGGTTGAGTCGATAAATGTTTGCAGCTTCAATTAATTCTTTCGGTATGCTACATAAGGACTGATAGAAGCTAAACGTCATATTCCAGGTCATCCCTGTAAAAATCAATAAGATTGATGCGATTTCTACACCTATTCTTTGACCGGGGAATATTGCCATTAAAGCCAACACAACTCCCGGTAAAAAAGACAAAACAGGAATGGATTGCAGGATGTCTAGCAGAGGAATTAAAACTGTAGAGGCAACTTTAGAACGATAAGCGGTATAAGCATAGACGAGAGTAAAAGCTAGCGAGAAGAAGTAAGCCACTACGAGCCGGAGAAGGGTTTGAGCTGTATAGGCTGGTAAAACATTGAGGCTAGTTTCAATCGTCAGTTTCGGATTATAAGCGCCTCCGAACTGTGCTGCTGTGCGAACAATTAAAAAGATTAAGACGAGGAGAGCTAAAAGTAAAAAAAAGTCTCTCAAATCCCATTCTGGGCGGAATTTAACTGAGCGATCGCGAGTGACTGGATACATAGCTGGTAGTTGCTGGTGATTGGTAATTTAATGCTTGTCGATGCAGTGCAAGTGATGGCTAATCACTGCTAGTTGGTTCTACAGCAAGAGGCTGCTCTAGAAAAATTTCCCCAGCTGGTTCATCGTAACTATACAGTTCGGCATAGCGTCCCCAGTCGATTGCTGTTGCGAGTTGTTGTTCAGCTTCTTGGGAGCTAAAGTGAGATTCTAGAATATCTAGAATTAGTTCTTCAGGAATACGCTGGTTGCGCTTCGCCCGGAGGAGACGATAGATTCGTTGGATCAGCAAACAGTTGGCTAAAAGTTGCTGCCTCACCGTTTGTTTGCGCTCGTCAATGTTCCCAGCAATAAACTGTTGTCCGATCGCAGTGAGCTGAATATCTCCCGATTGAAGGGTGACAAGAGCCATGATTTTGGCAGCTTCTACAATGGGAAGAATATCATCAACTTCTAATTGCAATTCTTGACCGAGGAGATAAAGGTCTTTTTCCTGTCGATCTTCTAAAAGTTCTAATAAGCCTGCAATTGATCCAATCCGAACATGAGGTAAAGATTGATATTTCGTGGGTTGAGTAGATTGGGACGGCGAGGTTTTAGTGGGGAGATCGACTGGCTCTAGCTCGGGATTGGTGAGAATTTGATACACTCGATCGACTAAAGCTTGAAACTCAGGACTTTTGCGATCGCGATAATGGCTTAAGCTAACTGGGAAATTAGCGCGAATCCGTCCGGGATTGCGACCTAAGACAATAATGCGATCGGCTAAAATTACAGCTTCTTCAATCCCGTGAGTAACGATTAATATAGATTGGGTGGGAATTCGGCGATCGAGCCACAAATCTAAGAGTTCAAACCGCAAGTTTTCAGCCGTTAGTACGTCTAACGCCGAAAATGGCTCATCCATACACAATAATTCGGGTTCTACGGCTAGAGCCCTGGCAAATCCAACTCGCTGACGCATGCCCCCAGAAAGTTCTTTTGGATAAGCATTTTCAAATCCGTCTAAGCCGATAATGTCGATCATCTTAATCGCTTTTTCTCGCCGCATATCGCGGTTTTCTCCCTTGGCTTTAAGCCCCAGTTCCACATTTTCTAACACTGTTAACCAGGGATAAAGAGCAAAACTTTGAAATACAATAGCAACCCCCGGATTTAACCCAACTAAGGGACGATTATGATAAAGAATTTGCCCGCGAGTGGGAGCAATCAAACCAGCGATGATTCGCATCAAGGTTGATTTACCCGAACCAGAAGGTCCAAGTAAGGCAACAATTTCTCCAGGCTTTAACTCCAAACTAATATTTTCTAGAATGGTAATTTGTTGACCATTGGGCTGTTGATAGGACTTATTAATATTTTCGAGAGTGATGAGACATTCCGTTTCAGTTTTGATACCCATAGTGATTCCTCCAGAGGATGTATGGCAGCATGTTGGACATGAGAAAATTAGCATTTCTCCCTTAATTTGTCATGCTTAGATGTAAAGCAGCGAACCTATTGTTGTTTAGATTGTCTTAAGCAAATCTTCAAAGTAAACGATTGCCTAGTCGCTTTGAACGCTTCAAGTAGACAATAAACTAAAAGTAAATTACAGCTGTAGTGAGTCGAGAATCAAGGCGATCCGAGCAACTGTAACTGTCACATTGAGATTAGGATAGATTTAACAGCCCAAACGACTACGTACCAGGAATAATCCTTCTGACCTCTGTCCTCTGCCTTTTGCCATTGCTCTAACCCCCGTTCTTTTCCTCACATGGGATAGAGAAGGGAGCTAGACGCGAAGGCTTGTACTCCTATCGACAGATGGACTTCTATCCATAAAATTCTTACTCAATCCTCACTGATATCAGTGACAGACATCAGTAAATTAAGAGTAGCCCCTGATAATTCTATGCCTCAATCTGGGGTAAGTGTATAGGAGAAAGCTCTCTAAAATCGAGACTTTAATTTAGTTATGAATTGCCTTAAGAAATATTTTGCTCCTTTGCTGGTCGGAGCGCTCGTTGTCACTCTAAGTAGTTGTAACTCTTCTCCCACCGGCCCCACGAGTGACAGTGCTGGTGTCCCGCCGGCTGCAACGCCCTCCTCTCCTTCAACGGCGCTATCAGACTCAGCCACCCCAACCCCCGCTTCACCGGTTGAGGAAACGCCAGTTGTGACTCCCTCGACGCCTTTAAATCAGAACATACCCATTTCGACGCCCTCAGCTAGCTCTATCTCTACTCAGAAAACCCCCACTCAGAAAACCCCCACCGCAAAGCAATCCTCGAACACCACAAGCACGAAAGCAGCGTCTACGGCTCAATCCGATAAAACCGTCACCCTGAAAATTTATCGAGCCGACAGTCAGTGTCAAAATCTGGTACCAGAAACAGCGGCTGTTCCCAGCGCCAATCCGGTGAATTCAGCCATAGGAAAAGTGATAGAGGAAGCCAACTCTAGTGATTTTGAGCTAGCGGGGTATCGCGTCGATGTGAATAAAAATGGGGTGGCTACAGTTGATTTGCGGCGATCGCCAAATTCCCAACGCCAGTTTGCCTCCCTCTCTGCCTGCGAACAGTTTGCCTTGTTTGGCAGCTTGCGTAAAACCCTGACGGCTAACAGCCAATTGAAAATTAAGGATGTCCGCTTTACGGAGCAAGGTAAACAAATTTCGCTGTAGCAACAACAGCCACTGAAACTCAACGCTTAGAAACAGCCGGACAGTCTTTCAAATACCACCGCCACGGCAAATCTGTTCCTTGAGACAGACCAATCCGGGTAGTTTGAACCAAGTCGGGTTGAAACTGAGGATGGCGATGCTCTAGCCACAAGGGTTGACCGGGTTGAAGCCGTTGAGCATTCAAACTACAGTCAATTTGCAGGGCTTGGCAGAGCTTACCAGGCCCGGCAGCCACTCGATCGCGCTTGAACTGCTTACCCGGACTCACCCAAGGGGGGATCGATTCTAACTGCAAGGCACGAATTAAGACCGCGCTGGGAACTTCATTGCGATCGGTGACAATATTCAAGCAGTGGTAAACGCCGTAAATGAGATAAACGTAGCTGTAACCCGCAGGGCCAAACATCACCTGGTTACGCTGGGTGCGACGCCGATAAGCATGGCAAGCTGGGTCATCTGGACCGTAGGCTTCAGTTTCTACGATCGTTCCGCGTAGCAGTGTTGAGTCGTTGAGCTGACGGACTAGCGTGCAACCCACTAGGTCAGGCGCGACTTGGGTGGATAGACGGGCAAGCCAGTTCGGTTCTACAATTTGAGCAGATATATGAAGATTCGTCATCAAAAACGTCCGTAAATCTCTATTACGGAATTATCAAGAGGAGGTTATCACAGTATGGATGTCAAACTAGTTTTGGTGGTTTTAACCGTTGTTTTTACGGTGTCAGCTCTGTTTTTTGGCACTAAGAACGGGTTTTACGATTCAGATAACTACCACGGTAACGGTTCTGCCCACTAAGGTTGCTGTAGCTTAGGAACGCGGTTAAATACTGTGGGATAGCCGTCTCGGCTGTTCGGGTTAGGTAAGATGCCCAACCCACTACAGTCCCAGAAATTATTTAATCCTTATTTCCTAGCACTCAGCTAACTGTCTTCAATCACTTCATCGTCTGTAATCAGCACTCGATCAATCTCTAAACAACAGACGCTTGACCAAAAGCTAATTGCCATTAGCTGGTTTTGGCATGTCGATCTGTGACACTACATGAGCAATCAACGTCCCCCAGCATCCTACTATGAGGATACTCAATTAGCTTGCTTTCCCTATGCTGTTGGCCATGGTGCAGAGGGAATTTGTTTGCTGGTGCGAATGGGACCCCACCGCATTCTCCTCGACTGTGGCCTAACCGATATTTCGCCTCTCATTGCAGAAGGTCAGGCACCAGCAGATTTAGTGCTGTGCAGCCATGCTCACAGCGACCACGCTCAGGGCTTGCTGGCGCTGCATGAAGCGTTTCCGAGGTTGCCCATTTATGCCAGTGAGGTCACGACTCAACTGTTGCCATTAAACTGGTCGGAGTTCCCGCCCCAGCAGATTCCTCCGTTCTGTCAAGCGTTACCTTGGCGATCGCCAGTAGAATTTGTCGAGGGGTTGAGTGCGGAGTTATTTCCAGCGGGTCATTTGCCGGGAGCCGCAGCGTTTTTACTTAGCTATACAACTCCCAGAAAAACGTACCGAATCCTTTACACCGGGGACTTTTTCTTGTCGAACTCTCGGCTGGTTGAGGGTCTGTCCATCGAGTCGCTGCGAGGCATCCAGCCGGATGTCCTGATTATCGAAGGCAGTTTCGGCACGGCTCGACATCCGCATCGACGGCAACAGGAAAATCAACTAGTAGAACGTCTCGCGCAGGCGATCGCAAACCATACCTCAGTTCTGCTCCCTGTACCGACGCTGGGTTTGGGTCAAGAAATTCTCATGCTCCTGCGAAGCCATCACCACTTCACGGGACGCAATCTAGATATTTGGGTGGATGGCAGTATCGCTACGGGTTGTGACGCCTATTTAGAACTGCTATCTCACTTCCCAACTTCAGTCCAAAACTTTGCTCGGCATCAACCACTGTTTTGGGATGAGCGAGTGCGTCCTCGCGTGCGGCGGTTAGATGAACGACAGCGAAATTCTATTGCTCAGTCTCCCTGCATCGTCCTGACTGACGAAACGGCTGATTTTAGCGAATACTACAATCCCAACTTCGATCCTCCACTCATTCTGCTCCCAGAACAGCCAAGATATTCTCCTAGAGCGGATGAGGCGGAGTTAGTTGATGCCGATACTTATCTACTCGCGCAACATAGCGATCGCTTGGGCACGACTCAGTTAATCCACAATCTCCGTCCGCAGCACGTTATTTTTGTCCATGGTTCCCCGACCTATCTATCGGACCTTACCGGTTTGGAGGAGTTGCAAAATCGCTACCATCTTCATTCCCCGTCGGCGGGAACTTCGGTAGACTTACCGATTGGCGAGACCTTTATCCAACCGGCAGCGCCTGTAGAAACAAACTACGAAGGGGAACTAACTGAGTTAGGGACTGTGATCACAATTGCTCTTCCAGAAGCGATCGCGGCCGATCCACGCTGGTCGGGTTTTGCGGATACGGGCTTAGTAGAAGCTCGCTGGCAAGGCGAAGAGCTGGTACTGCGGGGACTTTCGCAAAAAGAACTGCTCAGTCAAGGAACCAGTGCAAAAGTTCCCCTCAACATCGACTGTTGCGGGAATTGTCGTCACCAACGAGGTCAACGCTGTTGGAATCCCGCTTCCCCTCTGTACGGTTTTAAGGTGACACCAGAGGGGTACTGTCCTGTATTTGAACCAACTGAACTGGCTCAGGAAACCTGAGGTAATCTCTCTGATTCAGGTTGGTGAATGTTTTCACTCGCTCAGAGCTTACGCAGGGACTCCACATATAGGAATGGCGCACGTCGGTGCGCCCCTACTCATGGTGGTTCAAACGGGAATTTGCGTAAGCCCTATTGCTGACCCGTCAATTTCCAACATTAAGCCCAGTGCAGGATGTCTAACACTGGGCTAATCTCATGGGGCTGGAACGACCCTAATACCAATTTTTCTTGTTTTTCTTGTCGCTTATATCAAGTTCGCTGAATGATTCTTGATAACAATCTCGTTGCGTTCCCACTTTGTCAGCGTCTGGAGGTTGTGTCTTCACTCAGGGCGTTCAACCTGACATGAGAGTTTGTTTTAGCTCAATTGTAGTATTAGGCGATCGCCTCAACGCAATACCAGTACATCGTTGCACTAACCTACAGTCTAATCGCTCGACATCCGGAGCGGGGTTTGATATCTTCAATCCCCCATGAGCACGCGAAATTTCCTACCTAGGTTAGGTCAACGACTAGTGGCAACCGCCTGAACCACCTAGTCTTGATTTGAGTCTTGAGAGCGTGGATGAATTTGTTCGGCTTCCGGACAATCGTCGGAAACCAACGGTTCAGCATGTCCTCTGGGTACAGAAGCAAGTTTCTGAGTCACAGAACCAATACTTTCCAGGCGAACCATTTCTTCCCAGGAACTAATTTCGTCCTCTTCCTCAGTTTCATAGCGAATTGTCACTAGATCTCCTTCTATATCGATAATGCGGGCCCGTTCGATCCAACGTTGCTGGTCCCGCAAGAAAACACAGATCTCACGACCATCGCAACAAAGTTGATAAATCTTGCGGTGTAGCATATTTTGCTTCTCCTGAGCAGATAATTCTTCCAATACTTTTGAAGCTGGTGCTTCCCGTTCAGAAGCACAGCTTCCTTGTCCTTGAGAAGGTTTTGACCTGGGGTTAACTTGATGTGTCTGTCCCTAGCCACCAATGTGATGCCTCCGTAAGTGTCCCCTTCGATGCTTAAAAGTTTAGCCTGCATTCAGCAGCAATCTTGAAAGTGGCTTGACAAGACATTTAACCGTCAAAGGCATCTTTGACATCTTCTTTCAAGTGCGTCAGTTGTCGATAAAGCTTGGGGCAAGGCAATGGTGGGGAGCAATTTGCCCGGTGAGTAGCTAGGGGATTGTCGATTAATGGTAATGGACTTTGGCAAGGAGCCAAGGCAATTAAATGGGTCAATAAGTTCCGCCATTGCGACTAGCGCACTCTTTTCCAGGTCAAAAATCCTGGTTGACTGATGGTATACAAGCGTCCGAAGAACTCAGACACTGATATTGTGACATACTCCTCGTAATATCTGCTCACGTCAAAAGTAGGGACTTCTCATCTGGTTTGAGACGGTACTCAATCCTTGAGAAATCCTTACTTTGAGATAAGAGTGTCAGGGATGGGGGCGAGTGAGCCGCGATCGCTTAGGGTATAAGCTTTCTGTTTTCTGTGTAAGTGCTCTATCGCGATCGCGTCCCTCATCCTCCAGTGCAATAGGTCTGGCAGCTTCTCGCTCCTGTAAAACTTAATGACTATATAAATTTATTTAATCTTTGTGATGTCTAGATCGAATCATTTGCTCGTTAACGCTCTAGTGGTCATTTGCGAGCGGACTAACTAGGAAGACGCGCCTAAAAAGCCTTCGAGCGATCGCGTCCGCTGAAAAGAGGCACCGAGTATGAGCCATAGCCCAGGTCTATGCCAAAGGGCGACCGCTAGGTACTGCTGAAATGACGCTAGTGCCACGAGCCTCACGTTGAATTACACCTGAGTTGACAGCCTCATAAAGAGCTGACAGAGCTTCTAAATCTGAAGCCTCGTAACCTTTCATTTCAAGCACCTGACGGATCAGACCCTCAGAAGCCACACTAAGACAACCCGTTTGAAAAGCTGACTGTACAAGCGTGCGAATCATGAGATCGGAGAGTCTTTTCTAGAGGGAATGCTAACACTATCAGATTATTTGGAGTTTGAGGAATTGATTTCAATCAATAGTTAACTGTGACGGTTGACACACTTGAGTAGTGATTTCAATCACAAACTGCTCAAGGTATGTCATACTACACACAAATAGATTGTCGTTAGAAGCAACAGTGCTGGTGAATTCTAGGCGTTCGATCCAATCGCCAGTCGATCTCAATAGCCTAAACCACGCACTATAAAGGTTTGATAAACCGAGTAGGGGTCTGCTGCTAAGAGCTTGTTAAAGTTTTGGTGCAACTAGCTAGCCAAAAGCCGCTTTTTTGGGAGAAAAACGCCTGTGTGTGCCTTGAAAGTAGAACAAAGACAATACAAAACCTACATTCTCACTAACGAACCCGCCCTGTCTCAATTAGAAGTGGTTCCCGATCGCGGCGGAATCGTCACCCGTTGGAGTTTGCAAGATCGAGACCTTCTTTACCTAGACGCCGATCGCTTTGGCGACCCAAATTTAAGCGTGCGGGGAGGAATTCCCATCCTATTCCCCATTTGTGGGAACTTACCGGAAAATACCTATACCTACCAAGGGCAACAGTACCAGCTCAAGCAGCATGGCTTTGCGCGTGATTTTCCCTGGACGGTTACAGAATCAACACCAATCCAGGAAAGCGATCGCGTGCAGCTTACCCTTGTACTCAACAGTAATGACCGAACTCGCGCTGTTTACCCCTTCGACTTCCAACTCACCTTCACTTACCAACTCCAGGGCAATACGCTAGAGATTCAGCAACGTTATACCAATCAGTCCAGCGAGCCGATGCCCTTTTCTACGGGGCTGCACCCCTACTTTTTTACCTCGGACAAGACCCAACTAGAGTTTGAAATCCCTGCCTCCGAGTACCAAGATCAGATTACGAGAGAACGACATGCTTTTTCCGGCACCTTCGACTGGAATCGTGATGAAATTGATGTTGCCTTTCGCCCAGTTAGCGCCAATTCTGCCAGCGTCATTGATAAAGGACGCCAACTGAAAATCGAACTCAGTTACAGCGATCTTTACTCAACCCTGGTTTTCTGGACGGTGAAGGGCAAGGATTACTACTGTCTGGAACCTTGGAGCGCCCCTCGCAATGCTCTCAACACAGGAGAACATCTCACGCAATTGCCTGCTGGAGAGAGTTTTGAGGCATCCGTCAGTCTGACCGCAACTTTTTTATGATTTTTTCTCCACATTTGGAATTTCCTGTGCTACTATTAAGAACAGTGTGTTCAAGCACTAAATGTTCTGGGTCGCTAGCTCAGCGGTAGAGCACTCGGCTTTTAACCGATTGGTCTCGGGTTCGAATCCCGGGCGACCCATTAAAAAAATAGTCGGCAGTTATATCTTGTATAAATAAGGCTTATTTAAAAATGCATAGAGATAATTGCCTATAAACTGATAAACTATCTTAAGATTGTCGTAAGAATTAAGCTCGTTTTAAAACAACTAGCTAAAAACAGACCAGAAGATAGGAGGACTAATATGGCGCTTGTACCCATGCGGCTGCTTCTTGACCATGCCGCAGAGAACGGTTATGGCATTCCAGCGTTCAACGTCAACAATATGGAGCAGATCCAAGCAATCATGCAGGCTGCCCATGAAACCGATAGCCCCGTGATTCTCCAAGCTTCTCGCGGCGCTCGCAAGTACGCTGGTGAAAACTTCCTCCGTCACCTGATTCTGGCTGCGGTGGAAACCTATCCCCACATTCCCATCGTAATGCACCAAGATCACGGGAATGAGCCTGCCACCTGCTACTCAGCCATCAAAAACGGCTTTACTAGCGTGATGATGGACGGTTCGCTAGAAGCGGATGCGAAAACTCCAGCCAGCTACGAGTACAACGTAGAGGTTACCCGTGAAGTGGTGAAAGTTGCTCACGCTCTGGGCGTTAGCGTAGAAGGCGAACTGGGTTGCCTCGGTTCTCTGGAAACCGGAATGGGTGAAGCAGAAGATGGTCACGGTTTCGAGGGCAAACTCGACCACTCTCAACTGCTAACCGACCCCGACCAAGCCGTTGACTTCGTTGAGCAAACCCAAGTTGACGCACTGGCCGTTGCCATTGGTACCAGCCATGGTGCTTACAAATTCACCCGTAAGCCGACTGGTGAAATCCTGGCTATCAGCCGTATTGAAGAAATTCACCGTCGTCTGCCCAACACCCACTTGGTCATGCATGGTTCTTCCTCCGTTCCCGAAGACCTGATTGCCCTAATCAACCAGTACGGTGGTGCAATTCCCGAAACCTATGGCGTGCCGGTTGAAGAAATTCAAAAGGGTATCAAGAGCGGTGTACGTAAAGTGAATATTGACACCGACAACCGTCTGGCTATCACAGCAGCGGTGCGTGAAGCTCTGGCAGCGAATCCTAAGGAATTCGACCCCCGTCACTTCCTGAAGCCCTCCATCAAGTACATGCAGAAGGTTTGTGCTGACCGCTATCAGCAGTTTGGCACGGCTGGTAATGCTAGCAAGATCAAGCAAGTCACGCTGGAAGAATTTGCCGCTAAGTATGCTAAAGGCGAATTAGCTGCTGTAGCGAAGAAGGCTATCACTGCTTAATTTCCCCTAGCGATTAGGCAAGCGAGTCCGTTTGCCCTCGTAAATTCTCTGGGTAGCTGCGCTTGCTACCCAGTCCTTTTATTAACCAAGACATTACCCAGGAACGCGCCAAATCCATAACTCACCTAGGGGTGAGCGCGATCGCTTCTAGGCGCTAAAAAGCCATACCTTAGGGTAGAGGATTACCTCTGCCCCGAGTAGTAGAGTCAAATTAAGGCAAGTCCACAGTACTGGGGGCATTGCTAACGATAGGACAACAAGCTCCTAGTTCATGCGCTCTAGGGGCTTTTCTTTTGCTGTTTTGAAAACCAGAAAAAATTTACCCCTGCAAACTTGCAGGGGTAGAGCCAACTGATAGGACAGCAAGCTCTAGTCCTAACGATAAGAGTTTTTGCAAAGTTTATCTCCTATCAGAAGGGGTATACCCAAATACATATCTTTTCTCAATATTTATCTTCAGTAGTCTCTGTTGATTGAATCACCAACACAGCGAGTGGCGTATTAGTAATAGCGAGAAGTTCTAGGATAGAGATCTCAATATCAATGCCTATTTTCCTATGTCCGCTACGCCTCGCTCCTCCTTAGCTGACTCGCGCAACAATCAGGAACGCCAAGATTCCTCAGTAGCAACTCAGCAGCGTGAATCTACTCAACCCCAGACCAATTCCATTCCTCCGCTTTTGGGTTCATCGTTAATAGAGTTAACACAATGGGTGCAACAGCAGGGACAGCCCGCGTATCGGGGACGTCAGCTACATTCATGGATTTATCAAAAAGGGGCGCGCGCACTCGCGGACATTTCAGTCTTTCCCAAACAGTGGCGTGAAGCCTTGGTTGATGTCCCCATCGGACGCTCAGTGTTACACTACCGCTCCCAAGCTCCAGACGGTACGGTGAAATACCTACTGCGGCTTACTGACGGCCATATTATCGAAACAGTGGGCATTCCGACGTTTGCTAGAGGGGGAGATGACTCGAACCGAAATCCAAAATCCAAGGAACGCCTGACAGTCTGCGTCTCCTCCCAAGTGGGTTGTCCCATGGCTTGCGATTTCTGTGCTACTGGCAAAGGAGGATTTATCCGCAATCTAGCTCGTCATGAAATTGTCGATCAGATTTTGACGGTTCAGGAAGACTTTGGGCAGCGAGTCAGCAATGTAGTGTTTATGGGTATGGGAGAACCCTTGCTAAACCTGGATGCCGTTTTAGGTGCTGTGCGATCGATGAATGAAGATGTAGGAATTGGACAGCGATCGCTTACCATCTCCACAGTGGGTATTCCCGGTCGTATCCGCCAACTCGCCGAACATCACTTACAAGTTACTTTAGCGATTAGTCTCCATGCCTCAAACCAGAGGATACGAGAACAGCTCATTCCCAGTGCGAGGCGGTATCCTTTGGAAGCGCTTTTAGACGAGTGCCGAGAATACGTACAGATTACAGGTCGCCGGGTGACGTTTGAATACATTCTTCTAGCCGGATTAAACGACCTCCCCGAACACGCGATTGAGTTGGCAAGACATCTGCGCGGGTTCCAAAGTCACGTCAATCTGATTCCCTATAACCCGATCGACGAAGTCGATTACCAGCGTCCCAGCCCTCACCGGATTCAAGCGTTTGTCGAGGCATTAGAGAAACAGCACATCGCTGTCAGCGTGCGCCGCTCTCGCGGCCTCGAAAAAGATGCAGCTTGCGGACAACTGAGAGCGTCGAGCTTCGCTGCACCGCATGCCGGTTAACTTTTATAGCAAAAGGCAGAGGGCAGAAGGATGATTACTGGTAGGTAGCCGTTTGGGGTGTTAAATCTGTCCTAACCTGAATGGCAACAGCTATACCATTCATTGCATCAAGAGTAGGGGTAAGGCATGCCTTACCCCTATCCAATTTGGTTGTTGATACTCAAACCCTGTCTGAGCGAGTCCTTAGTGACGAGCGTAGATGCCAGGGGCATAAGCCTCAACTACTTTACCTGTACGCGAACAGTTCACCATTAAGTAATCACAGACTGGGCATTGAGTTTGGGTGATTTGAGTTGTTATAAAATAAACTCGTTCTGCATGACTACCACAGTTGGGGCAGCGAACTTCTTGTGTTATACGCATTGGACAGCCTTCTTTTTACTAACTTATTAAAAAAAGAGAAAAAATTCAAAAAAATAACGCTTTACAGTTAGAATCCGAGCAAAAGTGCGGCTAAATGAACTGATTAATACAGGTACGAATAATAATGAATTCGATCCTGTCCCTCTTTATTAGTATCTCAGTAGATATACTCATTGGCAACCTTATTTAGCGATAGTATCTGCTTATTACAGGTGAGAATGACCTGGAATGTTGGCGATCCCTGGTGTTTTCTCAGGTATTCAATATCATTCGACACTTCTGGGACGGGAAATCCCCATAACGGCTATAGAGCGATCGCGCTTCTCAAAAACTGGTGTTAAGGAAAAAAACAAACATCAAGTTTGGTAAATTTGTTAGGGATATATTTTTATTTTTAAGATTAGCTTAAGATTTGAGGTCTATCATTGGTTAGATTGACGCCTTGCAATAGCAGTAACGAGGAAAACTCTAAGTCTAGAGCACCAGTTCAGTAATCTGAGAATGGGGGAGTTTGGATGGGGAGATGGGCGCGAACAATCACAACTGCTCATCAAATCAGTTCATCATCCTCATCCTCATTGAGATGTGGATCGGGAAAACGTTCTTTCTACCTGCGATCGCTCATTTTAGACATGCTAGAGTGTCACCAATGTGGCAGTAGCATGGCGTGAGTGTGGACAAAAGCGATCGCAACGGCTTTCCCTCACATTTAGGGGCAGTGAGGTGATAAGTTACCATGTAGGCTAAATCCAGATGCAGTAGAGATAAAAGTGAAGCGAATTGTCCTTTTACTCCAAGCGTTAACCTGCCTTGTGGTGATTACGGTCAATGGCATTGTGCTTTACCAATTCCTCAATCGCTCAGGTTGCACAGTATCGACGTTCGACTTCACGAATTCAGATCGATTGAGGAAGGACGCTTTAGGCTTTGGAGACTGCGTGAGAAAAGCGGTTAACCAAAAAGAGCTTCCCAAAAAG
>DATNPC010000055.1:0-12564 GCA_036703375.1 Allocoleopsis sp. | reverse complement strand
TGAATGATGAATGATGAAACTCTAGCAGTTCTCTTTGGGATGAGGTCTAAAATTCTTGGTTTTCGGTAATTGGGAATAGGCAAGAAAGTTAGATGTACCTCACCGATCCGAGAATCGCTATAGTGCAAGAGAGCAGAAGACAAGGAATCTTATACAGTAAGCTTTTCAAGCTTTTTCATCTGGATAGTTATGTCTGCCATGCTGCACTAGATTCTTTGATAATTCAGAATTGATAATTCATCATTTTTGCAAAAGTCCCTTCGATGCTAGCCATTCCGGGTTATAGAGACGTGACTGATAGCGAGAACCACTATCACAAAGGATGGTAGCAATTGTATGACCAGGGCCCATTTGTTTGGCTAAAGTAACGGCTGCCGCCACATTAATACCTGTAGACCCTCCCATAAACAGCCCATCTTTTTGCAGCAGTTGGTAGACGACACGGAGGCATTCATGGTCATCAATTTGAATCGCATCATCAATGGGAACGTTTTCCATATTTGCTGTAATGCGACTGTTGCCAATCCCTTCAGTAATGGAACTTCCTTCCAGGTGAATCTCGCCCGTCTTGATATAACTGTACAGACCACTGCCCATCGGGTCAGCAACAACAGTTTTGATGTTGGAATTTTTTTCTTTCAAGTACATAGCGACACCGGCAAAGGTACCGCCAGTGCCAGTTGAGGTAATCCAAGCATCGACTTGACCATCAGTCTGCTGCCAAATCTCTGGGCCTGTGGTTTCGTAGTGGGATTGTCGGTTCGCGAGGTTATCAAACTGATTAGCCCAGATAGCATTGTCCATCTCGGCGGCAAGGCGTCCCGATAACTTCACATAATTATTCGGGTCTTTGTAGGGGACAGCTGGGACGGGGCGCACTTCAGCACCAAGTGTCCTTAGGGCATCCATCTTTTCTTGAGATTGAGTATCGGGGATAACAATCAAGCACTTGTAACCCTTGGCATTACAGATATGAGCTAGACCAATTCCCGTGTTACCAGCCGTTCCTTCAACCACAGTACCTCCCGGCTTCAGTAAACCTTTTTTCTCAGCGTCTTCAATGATGTACAGCGCTGCCCGGTCTTTGACTGAACCGCCAGGATTGAGAAACTCAGCTTTACCTAGGATTTCGCAACCTGTTTCTTCACTAAAGCTGTTTAACCGGATGAGTGGGGTATTGCCAACTGTGCCAATGAAACCGTCTTTAATATCCATTTCTTTTAGTACTATCTGAGTTTTTAGGATAAATTCGCTGCTGGGGCATAAACAAGTAGGGTGGGCATTGCCCACCCTACAACCTCAGTACTTAAGACGTTTACTTGTTGGGTTGAGGCGTCATCCGCAGATAGGGCTTGACTTCCTCATAACCCTTGGGAAACTTCTCCTTGAGCACTTCTGGGTCTTTGAGAGAGGGAACAATCACCACATCCTCACCATCTTGCCAGTTAGCGGGAGTCGCTACGCTGTAGTTGTCGGTGAGTTGCAACGAGTCAATCACTCGCAGAATTTCGTCAAAGTTGCGACCGGTGCTAGCGGGGTAGGTGAATGTCAACCGCAGCTTTTTCTGAGGGTCGATGATGAAGACCGATCGCACCGTTAAGGTATGATTGGCGTTGGGATGGATCATGTCGTAAAGGTCAGAGACCTTTCTGTCCGGGTCTGCCAAAATCGGGTAGTTGATGGTCGTGTTCTGAGTTTCGTTGATGTCTCCGATCCAGCCTTTGTGGGAGTCAACATCGTCAACGCTCAGGGCTAATACTTTGACGTTACGCTTATCGAATTCAGGCTTAAGTTTAGCCACTTGCCCTAATTCGGTGGTGCAAACAGGAGTGAAGTCGGCGGGGTGGGAGAATAGAACAACCCAACTGTCACCTGCCCAATCGTAAAAATTGATTTCGCCTTCGCTGGACGCTTGGCTAAAGTTTGGTACTGTATCACCTATTCGCAGAGCCATAGTCTTGATTTTCCGATCATTCTCAAGAGACACAATTTTTGATCTTGCCACAAAACACCGGTTCCCCGGTCGATCTTTAGAGCTATTAAGGATTTATTTAAGATTTGGGTAAAAGGTTAGAGGATTGACCCTTAAGAACGGATAAGGGTCGCCTTGGCTGGTATAAAATGAGATGCTATAAAACAAAAATTAAAGAAATAGAAGAGAAAATGAATTCTCTTCAGGGTGTACTGTGTGTGTTAAGGAAGGAGGTAAGTGGATGAAAAGATTAGTTCGTGTACTGGCAGTATTGGGTCTGTTGGTTAGCTGCTTAGGCTGGTTGGGATTTCCTCAAAACGCTGTGGCTGCACCGATTCCGTTCGGTTACGAAGCGGCTGTGGGTAGTCTGAGACTGCAATCTTCACCTGTGTTACTTGCTGAGGTCAACCTGCGTAATGCAGCTGATGATAAGCTCGCCACTGAATTTGGTAAGAAGATCGATCTGAACAACACCCACGTTCGGGCTTTCCGGAAGTATCCAGGGATGTATCCCACTCTGGCTGGGAAGATTGTTCAAAATGCGCCTTACAAGAGCGTAGAGGACGTTTTGAATATTCCAGGACTGAGCGATCGCCAAAAAGATCTACTGCAAGCCAATCTTGACAAGTTTACGGTAACTGAAGTCGATCCGACCTTCGTAGAAGGTGGCGATCGCTACAATCCCGGTGTTTACTAAAAGCATCGCAAGTTAGTCAATTCTTGATTTAACCCACTCCATCAAATACAGGGAGTGGGTTCTTTATTAAAATTAATTAATTAATTACAATTCGTTAAGTTTACTCAGGAACCAAGCGAAGTTGAATCCTCTTCCCCCCAATTCTTCCCCCGAGCTAAACATTCCAACTCAATTTGACGTTCTGGTTGTGGGTGCTGGTGCTGCGGGACTTTATGCAGCACTCTGTCTGCCCAATACTTTCCAGGTCGGCTTAATTACCAAAGATACGTTATCGACCGGTGCCAGTGATTGGGCGCAAGGCGGGATTGCGGCGGCCATCGACCCACAAGACTCTCCTGGGTTGCATATTGAGGATACCATGCGGGCGGGAGCTGGTCTTTGTGACTTGGACGCCGTACAGTTTTTGGTCGAGCAGGCACCAGAGTGTATTCAATCCCTGGTAAACATGGGCGTTGCCTTCGATCGCAAAGGAAGCCAACTTGCCTTAACCTTAGAGGCCGCTCACTCTCGTCCCCGCGTACTGCATGCCGCCGATACTACAGGTCGTGCCGTTGTCAGTACGTTGACGGAGCAAGTTCTGTGCCAGCAGAACATCACCGTTTTGCAGCAAGCCTTTGCTCTATCCTTATGGCTAAACCCGCAAACGAGGCGTTGTCAAGGCATTAGCCTAATTTACAAGGGTCAGCTGAGTTGGATAAAAGCAGGAGCTGTCGTGCTGGCAACGGGCGGAGGCGGTCAGGTGTTCGCTCAGACGACCAACCCAGAGGTGAGTACGGGCGATGGTGTTGCGATCGCGTGGCGTGCTGGAGCAATCCTACGAGACTTAGAGTTTGTGCAATTTCATCCTACTGCCCTCACACAACCAGGAGCGCCTCGCTTTCTGATTAGCGAGGCGGTTAGGGGAGAAGGCGCTCACTTAGTCGATCGCCAAGGACGCCGATTTGCCTTTGATTACCATCCGGCAGGAGAGCTGGCCCCGCGAGATGTGGTCAGCCGTGCCATTTTTAGCCATTTGCAAAAAACAACCACTGACCCTGCAACAGAACACGTCTACTTAGATCTACAACCTATTCCCGCCGATACCATTCGTCACCGATTCCCGAATATCATTCAAGTTTGTCAGCATTGGGGAATTGACATCTTCCACGAACCCATTCCGGTGGCACCGGCCGCTCACTACTGGATGGGAGGAATTGCGACGGATTTAATGAATCGTACTTCGATTGAGGGGTTGTACGCGATTGGAGAAACCGCTAGTACTGGCGTGCATGGCGCAAATCGCCTCGCGAGTAATTCTCTGCTAGAGTGTATTGTTTTTGGTGCTCAGCTAGGTCGCATCACCTCCGATGACTTACAAATCGCCGAGACAGAATCTCCCAGCGATCGCTTCCCAGTATCTACTCCTTACATCGCTGTAAGTGATTGGGCGACTCAGCAAGACAAAATGACCGCTTTGCGTACACAGTTGCAACGTCTAGTATGGCAAAGTGCTGGGATTTGTCGATCGCAAGAGGCGTTACAGAACGCGATCGCGACGTTAGAGGGTTGGCGTTCTGAATTTGCCGATCTTCCTTTAAGTCAATACTTGTTGAATTCATCCCCTGACAAGACAGTTCGATTTGACTTATCAAACGCCGATCGCAACTTACGGACTTGGGGAGAAACTTACAATTTACTGGATGTAGCGCACTTAATTCTTAAAAGCGCCCTCTTTCGCACAGAAAGCCGAGGCGGACATTATCGACTAGACTACCCTCAACCCGATCCTCATTGGCAGGTTCATACCTTAGTGCAACAGAGCCGATGGTGGACATCGCCGCCAATAGGTGATTGAGGCTTGGATACAGGACGAACAAGTCACAAAGCAACCGATAGTCGTTGCGCGCTGCCATGGCGCTTCGATTCATTAAACTTGTGACTGATTTCCTCATCGCTGTTTTCTACTAACCACTAATCCTGTCTTAACGAGTTCCAGAACCTCTTGTATTTCTCGGACCTCCATTATTGAATGGTTCAAATTCTTGATGAGTCTGAATTGCTTGGGTCTGCCATTCTGTTATCTCTGGATTAGAAGCAACAAATAATGGCTGCGTCGAGCTGTTATGAACGACATCAAATTTAACTTTGGCATCAACAACTTTGAGACCCAATACTAATAATCCGATTAATAAAGTCGCTATGCCAGTTAGTCTAATGTAACCACACATCCTTAAAAATCAAATATCTTGAGGTTTACATCCTCAGTATATTCAGGAGATTTCATAGGTTTAAGATCGTTTACTAAAGATTCATCGCTAGTTTATCTAACGTTTATCCAACACTAAATTAAAAATGAATTTCATTGAAAGTTCAGATTAGTTTTGTCAGTAAAAAGATTTTATGAAGTCGGATAAATACTCACAATGAATTCATCAAAGCTTTATTAAAGCTTAGTCACTCGAATCCTCATTCGTGTAGGAGTTTCGCTCGTTCTGAATGAGAATGGTCTTGGAGCTATGGCAGTAAAAACTTGAATACTCCCAACTCCCAGAAATTTTTTTCTCTTCGTCTGGGAAGATTGGTGTATAGCGTTTCTCAATCTGGTGAGGTACATCTTCAAAACCCAAAACCTTGATATACAAAATCTCTGTGTACCTCAGTTACATGGGAAACGCTATAGTACTCGTTTAATCAGTGGTCGAGTTAAGTATGGCGGTTAAACCTCTAAGACGTTACCTACCACATGACTTAGGTGAGGGATGAAGAGCAAGGATTGACGGGGTGAGTTTTTGAGCAATCCGTCGCGAGTTCCCGGAACACTGCGATCTCAAAGCTGGTTGATTAGCTCTTCGAGTGCTTGACGTTCCTGAAGAGCTAAAGTTCCCAAGCCGGATTTATAGCGGTGAGCAGTCAGCTTTTCTCGGATCGGCTTTTTTATTGTTTTCCTTGCTCTGTCTAGGGTTTCACACCGCTAAGCTGTGCCTCGTTCAACTGAAAACCCATATAGCTGCCATTAAAAAAATCTTGTAGCTGTTTTGTCACATGGATATAGTTACAAGTTATTATTTAGGTTCGTTTTCCTTATAACTCAGAGAACCTTAGATGACGCGATCGCTATTGAGTGGACCAAAACTGAGTGCTAATATCAAGAATTTAATCAAATATTTACGACTCATTTATCAAATATTTAAATAAATACAAACTTCACTATGGGAAGTCAAATAAACTTGATCTAAATAAACTTGATGACCTATTTATGGTGTTGACTAAATGGGGTACAAAATGGCTACTAGGGTAGTGACCTTCAGATTTCCAGAAGATCTGATGGAGGCGATTAGCTCTCAGGCTACGGCAACAGGCAAATGTAAAACTGCCGTGGTTGTGGATGCTCTCAAGCAAGTGTTTGGTGTTCCTTCTGGCAAAACACCAGTAGCTTCTAGCGAAGCGTTTCATCAGCAGGAAGCCCTGAGGGCAGCAAGTGCTTGCTTCAACAAGCAGCAGGTTGAACTCCAGCGAGAAGCCCCCGCCAAGGGCATAGAATGTGTAGAAGAGCTCAATCAGACTCTAGCCGCAGCTCAAGCTTTACTGGATGAAGTATCCCGAGTTCAAAAGATCGGAACGGTCAGAGAGTTGGTAGACCCCAGCGAACGCGCAGGTCTTGAGCTAGAACCGAGTCATAGCAGACGTCATGACTTTGAAGATGCGCTGCAACACTTGATCGATAAAGTGGAACAGCGCACCCGGATGCTCGAACAGGTGCTCTCAGCATCCGTCGATCATGTCTGCATGTTTGACCGGTTAGGACGGTACACTTACGCTAACCGCGCCTTCATGCAATCGTTCAATCTCGAGCGAACTCAACTGTATGGAAAAACTTGGCATCAGTTGGGTTTTCCCGCAGACACGATGAAGCCATTTGATGCGAAACTCCAAATCGCGTTGGCAACAGGGCAATCTATCGCCGAGGAAATCAGCCTCCTGACAGTGAGTGGAGTTCGAGACTACGAGTACATCCTTAACCCCATTCATGGCGTGGATGGGAGCGTTGAGGCCGTTGTCTATACCGCTCGGGATATTACCGAACGCAAGCAGGCAGAAGAAGCACTCCGAGAATCCGAAAAAAATTACCGCAACTTGTTTGAGTGGGCGCATGACTCCATCTTTATCACTGACGCGGCAACCCATAGCCTGTTAGATGTCAACGAGCACGCGGCACGCCGATTGGGTTATACCCGAAAACAGCTACTCACTTTACCGGCAGAGGTGATTAGCCCGCCGATGGACTCTAAATCCCAGGAAAAACGGCTTCAACAATTGTGGACTACGGGCAGTGTCACGTTTGAACACGTTCACGTTTGCAAAAATGGCACGCGGATGCCAGTGGAAATCAGTAGCAGGGTGGTCGAATATGGCGGCCAGTTAGCGATTCAAAACTTTGTCCGCGATCTCACTGAGCGCAAGCAAGCGGAGGAAAGGCTCAGCCTCTATCGACAGATCATTACTCATTTCAGCGAAGCGATCGCCATTATCAACTTAAACGGTTACTACGTCGAACAGAACCCCTCACATCGCCTGCTACTCGGGTATTCGGAGGAGGAACTAGTGGGTCTAACTAGCGAGTACCTGGTGGGACGACAAACCTTTAGTGAAATCAAACAGGCACTGCTCGAAACGGGTGGCTACCGTGGCGAAGTAACCAGTCGCACCAAGAGCGGAGAGCGGCTGACTCTGGAACTCGTAACCTTTGTCGTTTGTGATGAAGCGGGTAAGCCACTCTGTTATGTAGAGAGCAAACGAGACAAGGGTCAATATAAGCAATTGTGGAAATGATGAATCGTGAATGATGAAGGATGAAACGTTGAATGGAGATGTACGCTCCTATCAAAACAAAGATGACTAACACTTGACTTGATGGGACGCTCTCGCCCCAATTCATCATTCAGAATTCAAAATTCATAATTGAGTATCGCCGCTTTGTAGCCGACCAATTTGGTCATCGGTGCTCCCCCCTAAATCTCAAGACAATTTGAGAATTTATATTGATTGCGACCGAGTTGCTTGGCACCATACATCGCGGCATCAGCTTCCTTGATTAATTGCTCTTCGCCTTCTCCATCGATGGGGTAGATGCTAATCCCAATACTGACGGTGACATAGATGTTTTGCCCTTCTAAGACAACAACTTGAGACAAAGCATCTAAGATTTTTTCAGCCACTCTGCCAGCATAATCCGCTTGAGGAATTTCAGGGAGAATCACTGTAAACTCATCACCACCCAAGCGCGAGACAATATCGCCGCTGCGTAGATTATGGGTGAGTCGCTGGGCAACGACCTTCAGCAGTTGGTCTCCCGTATCATGTCCCATGGTGTCATTGACTTGCTTAAAGCCATCCAAATCTAAAAACATCAAGGCGACGAGTTGGCGAGCGCTACGTGCTGAGTCGAGAGCAAGGCTTAAGCGTTCGTAGAAGTACTTACGATTGCCAAGACCCGTTAAAGCGTCGTGATAGGCTAAATAGCGCAATCGGTCTTCTGAAAGCTTGAGTTCTATATTAGAACGAGTCAACTCAGCTGCGGCTTGCCTGAGTTCTTGCTCCGCCCGTTTCCGCTCCGTGATATCTCGAATCACGCCTACGAGAAAGAGATTGCCAGCGGCATCTTTGTGTAAGGACTTTTTCGTAGCAATGACGTGAGTCGTCCCAAAGGCATCAGTAAATTCATCTTCGTACTCTTGGGGTTCGCCGGTTTGGAAAACGAGTTCATCTTGAGTCCAAAAGGCTTCGGCTTCATGGGCAGGGAAGATGTCATAATCTGACTTGGTCATCAAGACTTCAAGGGGATAGCCGATGAATTGGCAATACGCTTGATTCAAGATAATCCAGTGATGGTCTTTGTCTTTAACAAAAACGGGATCGGGAATGGTATTAATAACCGTTTGTAGAAATTCCTTGGAACGCTTGAATTCTTCCTTGAGGTGAGCCAGATGGCTGGTAATCACCGCCGCAGAGCCGAAAAGTCCCAGCAGTCCTGGTACAACTGGCAGCCACCAACCGGCTAAAAAAGCTAGGTAACAGCCAGCACTTAAGACTACAGCTACAACCAGGAGCACGGTGGAAGCCCGTTTAAACGATCGCACTCGCCAGATCGCAAACGCCCCCAGACTCGACCAACCGAAAATCCACAAGCCTTCTACGGCACCTGGCAAGACACGGATGACTGGACGACCGTCGAGCGCGCTACTGAGTAACTGACTGACAAAATTCGCGTGCAACTCGACTCCAGCAACTACCTTTGCTTCACCGATCAGTTGGCTACTTAGGGGAGTGTAGACAAAATCTTGAAGGCTGGGTGCGGTGGAGCCAATCAGGACAATATGCGATCGCACCCACTTTGGGTCTACCCGGTCGTTCAGCACGTCTACAAGCGATACGGTATGAAAGCCAGGACTACGGCGAAAGTTCGCGATGATTTGATAGCCCCCTGCATCCGCTTGCAAGTAGCCACCATCATTAGGCTGAAACGAGGGAAAGACAGCCCGACCGAGCTGTAAATAATTCGGATTAACAGTTGCCGCTTCCGGAGTAATCCCTTGTGCCTTGAGATAAATCAAAGCAAGCTGGAGTGCCAAGCTTTTCCGCAATTGACCCTGTAGATGCCAGTACAGTATATTGCGACGCACCTTCCCATCCGTGTCAACAATAACGTTATTGAAACCAACCTGTTGGTGTTGATTTAAGCCTGGAGGCGGTTCAATCGCCGGACTCATATTGTCGGGCAACTTCTCAATCCCGACCAGATTAGGAATAGTTTGACAAGCTTTGACGAAATCTTGATGTCCGGGTTCGACCGGAAGATTGCGATAGATATCTAGACCAATAGCACGGGGATGATAGCTATTTAATTTCCAAAGCGCTTGAGCCATAACGCGATCGGGAAACGGCCATTTCTCGACTCGCAGATCGCTCTCATTAATGGCAACAATCAGAATGCGATCGTCCCGAGGTTCTAAGGGACGCAGGCGAAACATCTGATCTAACGCCGCAAACTCAGCTAGCTGTAGTACCCCAAACAGGCGGAGGATAATCACAGCACTTGTGATACCAGCAGTAGTGGCTAATACCCGACGTTCTTGTTGCGCCCACTGCTTGATTCTGTTCCATAAATTCACGTTTAGCATTGACCTCACTGCACGATTATCCCAAACGTGCAGTTAAATAACCTATTTCGCCGTAGTTGGGATGAATGCATCGAGTCTGTCCCGCTAAAGTTCCGATGTGGTCAGCCGATAAGATTGCCCAGAGTGTGAATTCCGTTTGCATGGCGTTGTAACCTGCTTAATGTATAATGCCCAGTTGTTAGGTGTATGCACTAACAAAGTAGGTATAAGAGGTACAATTCAACTTGGCTAAGAGCTATAGTGGTCTTGCTTCGCTTCAAAGCACAAGTGAATCGGTCGGTGAAATCAATTTGCCGACTGTTTTAGTAGACCAGCACCTTCTAATGGCAATTCAGTTAACGAGTTCAATAGACAAATCCAGCATCCGCCGTTTGTACTCTCGCCGCACAAGCCAACACCAGAGACAGGCTCTTGAACTGCCGAAATTGTAACGATAGATAGAGATGTATAGATTTACCCTGACCGAGATGCTCTACCTCCGAGAGCATCGACCAAAAATTTTATTGAGTTTAGGTGGTTAGATTAAGTTAAGGGAAGAATTTAGCCACCATTCTTGGCTCCCGCTTGCCTTGGCTGGACTGTATTGCGGACACCAACTTTAACTTGACGGTATATGTCCTCTCATTATACTCAAGTACCATACGGTTGAAAGTCTCAAATCCTTTTGCTGACAAAACGGCTCAACTACGACTATCAATCACAAACCCCGCCCTGATGAGAACGGGGTTGTAGTGAGGAGGCGAGCAGTGAGTAGGTGGGTTGATTGCTCTATGAGTAGGGGAATGGTGCGATCGGACATTCCCTGTATTCGCCGACGCTCGAACGCGAAGTAGCGTGCCGCAAGCAAGACTCGCTACCGCTTCGCTATCGGAATTCAGTGTGGGGCTTCTGCTGAATGAGTTAACGGGTTGGCAACGTGTACTTAAAGTTCCGTGGACCTTGATAACCCGTTAGATCGGCCAATTCATCGAGGGTTTTGATACCTGAGGTCAATTGGCCGTTAATTTTCCAGCTCGGGAAACCTTGAACGCCAGCATCGGCACAAACTTGAGGTTGAGGGTCAATGCCATCCGGCGCACACTCAATGTGAGTGAATTCTTTAACGGCCTGTTTGCCGAACAACTGCTTTTGTTCGTAGCAGTGAGGACACCAGTAGGCGAAGTAGGCTAGCACACCAGCTTTTTTGAGATGCTGTGCCAAAGCTATTTCAGCCTCTCCAGAGGTCGTCGTGATTTCCCAGCCGAGCGGGGGGGTTGGCATACCCGAGGCCAGTGTAATCGGAGTACGAGTTCCAGTTGGTGTTGCGATCGGTTTCCCAACGTTAGCGTATACCCCTAAGGTGCCGATCAGCGTCACCATTCCTACAACAATACCGATAAAGAAAATTTGACCAATATCTTCCCAGTTTCGACCGATCAAGGTCAGCGTTAGCATGCTCAAGGAAAATAGAGCAGAGCCGATACAGTACAGACAGACGGCTTGGAGCTTAAAAAAGAGGACATACATCAGGTAGCCACTGAAAACGGCCATTGCTGTAGCACCGGCTAAGAGTAGCAACCAAGTCCAATTTTCTAAGTTTGAGCGGAGGTCTTTCTTTTGCTCTGGACTCACAGCTAAGGGGGACCAGGCAAACGTTGCCATACTGATATAGGCAAGGCAGCCAAATAACGGCAGAGGTAAACCGAACACGGTTGCATAGGGGCTGGAGAGGACATCAGCACAGCTTTTTGCGCCTTCAGCCGCAGCACCAGCAGGGCAAACAGCCGTACCACCCGTGAGTTTAACCAGGGTAAGATAAGCGGTTAACAAAGCTCCCACGATCGCGATCGAGCCGATCAGCTGACGGGACCAGCGATGAATCCAGGGAGCAGAACGTCGGCGACTCATAATTAGTTAGTGGTTAGTGGTTAGTTGTCAGTTGTTAGAGCTAAGCGTTAAATCTACTTAGGAATGTAGCTTGACAGACGAAATGGGATTCACTTCGACTTTGGCAGACACGCTACGTCGTGCTGCTTCTACAAATTGACTGACGCGAATGGGGTCAATGGGTTGCTCGATTTTCCCGCGTCGCTTGAGGGAACTGGAGACGATGACGCCATCTGCTGCCTGCATTAACGTCGAAATATTTTCCCAATCCGCACCGCTACCGATAAAGACGGGTGTCCCATGAGCAGCCGCAGAGGCTAATTCTAGATCTTCAAGGTTAGGAGGACTTCCCGTCGCCCAACCCGAAAGAATAACGCCATCTGCCAAACCTCGCTCGATCGTCTCCTGAACGGCGGTGGTGAGATTAGGAGACCCCAAGGGGCGCGCATGCTTGACCAGCACGTCCGCCAAAATTTTGACATCACTGCCGAGTTCTCGACGGTAGCGCAGCAACTCATGCGCCTGTCCTTCGATGAATCCTTGGTCAGTGGCCATCACCCCAGTCAGGACGTTCACCCGGATAAACTGAGCGCGAACGCAGGTCGCGATTGCCATGGCACTTTGGGCATCATTCCGTAAAACATTGATCCCCACGGGCAAGGTTACTAAATTCATTAACCGCTGAACGATTAGGGTCATCGCACTAACCACAGCGGGATCGACTTGGTTTTTCGTAAACGGGGCGTCAAAGAAATTCTCTACGATTACGCCATCGACTCCTCCAGAAGCCAATGCGGTCACTTCCCGCTCTGCCCGGTCGATGACCGCTTTGAGGCTGCCTCCCCAGCGGGGGGATGTGGGCAGCGGCAGCA